>JAJFBI010000287.1 GCA_020697385.1 Microvirga sp.
GCTCGGCCTCCGACGGCATGGGCGCGGTGCCTTCCTTCGTGGCGATCGACTCCGTTCCCGTCCAGTACGTGGCCGATATGCCAGGGCGTCGTGCACCGACGGCCCCGCTTGCAGCCGCTCCGGCCTCGCGGGGAACGGGCTGGGGGGTGTGGGGCAAGGTCCTCGGCTCCTACGGGCGCACCGACGCGACGCCGACCTCCGCCGCCATGGAACGGAATACAGGCGGCATCGTGGTCGGCGTGGACGGCGGCCTCGGCACACCCTACCGCCTCGGCATCGCGGCCGGCTACCTGAACACCAATTTCGACATCGATGCGGCGGCGGCGTCCGGCGATGTCGAGAGCTTCCATATCGGTGCCTACGGGTCGGCGGCCTTCGGAGCCTGGAGCGTGCGCGGCGGCGTCGCTTATGCGCACCATGAGATCGACCTGTCCCGCGGGGCAATCCCAGGTCGGTTCGCGGGCGGAGAATCGAGCACCTCCGCGGATTCCGTGCAGGTCTTCGGGGAGGTCGGCTACACGTTCCTGCTCTCGGAGCGCGTGACCCTTGAGCCGTTTGTCGGGCTCGCCCACGTGCATGTGAGCAGCCATGACGTGGTGGAGAACGCCTCGCCTTTCCGGGCAGCCGGCGAAGTGGCTTCGTTCGACACCACCTACTCTACCCTTGGAGCGCGCGTCGTCGCGACCATGCCGACCGAAGTCGGCACCATCACCTTCAAGGGCATGCTCGGCTGGCGCCATGCTTTTGGGGACGTGGCGCCGCAGGCCAGCTTCACCGTCACCAACTTCCCGACACCGTTCCTGGTCGTCGGTGCCCCCATTGACCGCGACAGCCTCGTGGTTGAGGCCGGCGTATACTGGCAGGCGAGCGAAAAGGTGACTGTGGGCGTCATGTACGATGGCGCCATCGGGCAGCGCGGCCAGGAGCATACCCTGCGGGGCAGCTTGAGCGTGCGGTTCTGAACCACGAGCAGGGCTGCGGCGGTCTCACCCGCCGCAGCCAAAGGTCTCAGGCGACAATCCTGCCTTGACGAAACAGTGTCCCCTGGAGTCCAGTCGGAAGGCTCAAATCAGCCGCAGGATTTCGATGACCCGCTTTCTTTGGACCGCCAGCCTCCTTTTGCTCGCGGGATCGGCTTTCGCCCAGGATGCGCCGGGAAGCAGGCCACTCCAGCTCACGGTCCGCCCTTCCGGGGTCGAGCCCGAGGTGAATGAGGCCGTGGAACGGCAGCAGAAGCTCCTCAAGCGCCTGGAGCGGAGCAACCACATGGTTCGCTCGATCTGCATCAATTGCGGCGACGAGTGGAAGCACCAGATCTACGCGCCGTTCGACCCTTATGCTGCGCTGGGCCGTCCCACCGGGCCATCGGACGTCTCCGGTAACTAACTTTCCAGGCTGACCTTTGGCCGCGCTCGGATTCAGTTGAGAAGGTTTTCCGGAACCTCTATATCCAGAGAGGTCGAGGACGGCCTCGGCTTCATGACAAACGGTAGGGACGGCCCTGCCTATGACGGAGGTCCTGTCATGGCATGGACTTGGCTTGCCCTTGCCGGTTTGTTCGAGATCGGCTGGGCCATCGGCCTGAAATACACCGAGGGCTTTACGCGGCTGGTTCCTTCCGTTTTGACGGGCCTCAGCATGGTGGTCAGCGTCGTGCTCCTCGGTCTTGCCCTCAAGACCCTGCCGGTCGGAACGGGCTACGCGGTCTGGACCGGGATCGGCACCGTGGGAACCGCCCTGCTCGGGATCTATCTGTTCGGCGAGCCTGCCACCGTAACGCGCCTAGTCTGCATCGGGCTCATCGTCTCCGGGATCCTCGGCCTGAAGTTAGCTTCAGGCTAGATTGGATCTGTATGATGGGGCCGTCATGACCGCATTCGCTCAAGAAAGGCCGAGATCCTCGGCGCGAGGCCTCCGGGTCTTCGTGCTCCTGGTCTGTCTCGTGATCCTGGGCCTGGAGGGCTGGCGCTACTGGCATGATCGGGCGCACGAGTTCAACCGAATCCAGGCCGAGACCCTGAACCTGGCCAAATCCCTGGCCCAGCACGCCCAGGACACCTTCGAGCTCGCGGACGCGCTCCTGGTGGATGTGGTAGACCGGGCCGAGACGGGCGGCACCACGCCGGATGCCATCGCACGTCTGGACGTTTTTCTGGTCGAGCGGGTTCAGCCGCTGCAGCGAATCAAGGCGCTGACCATCTTCGGCCAGGATGGCACTCTTCTGAGCAGTTCGCTGCCCGGTCACCGCGGTCGGGTGAATATCGGCACCCTCGCGCTGTTTCAGCATCATAAAGAGAGGGCGGGCGGCGACTGGTTCGTGGGCCCCCTGATCCGCGATCCGCTCGGCGGCGATTGGATCCTGACCATCTCGCGGCGCTTCAACAAGTCCGATGGGAGTTTCGGCGGCGTGATCCAGGCCAGCATTCCGCCCCGCTATTTCGGAAATTTCTTCGGCCGCTTCGACGTCGGTTCGCAGGGTTCGATCACCCTTCTTCACCAGAACGGCACGATCCTGTCGCGCTATCCCTATATCGAGCGTGCGATCGGATCCAACGTCCTGGACGACCCGCAGTTCAGGAACGCGAAAGGATCCGGCAACTACGAGTACGCATCTCCCATCGATGGACGGATGCGCATCGGCGGCTACCAGCGTAATCACATCTTTCCCGTCGGGGTGATTGCCTCCGTCGGCAGGGACGAGGCTCTCGCACGCTGGAACGAGGAGCTGGTTTTCCGCAGCAGCATCATCGGCCTGCTCATCTTGACGATCGGATCGCTCGGCTGGATCCTCGCCGGAGCCCTTCGACGCAGGGAGGACGCGGAGGCGGAACTCGCCATCCTGGCCACCACTGACGGCCTGACCGGTCTCGCCAACCGCCGGGCCTTCGACAGGCAGCTCGAGACGGAGTGGCTTCGGGCCGCGCGCCAGAAAACGCCGGTGTCTCTGCTCCTGATCGATGTGGATCAGTTCAAGGCCTATAACGACATCTATGGGCACCAGGCCGGAGACGAGTGCCTGCGAACCATCGCCAAGACCATCTCCGGAGCGGCCCGCCGGCCCGGTGATCTGGTGGCGCGCTATGGAGGCGAGGAACTCGTCATTCTTCTGCCGGGAGCGAACGAGGCCGACGCGGCGAACATTGCGGAGGATCTGCGCGCGAGGATCGAGGCCCTTCGCGTGCGGCACGACGCCAATCCTCCGAGTTGCATCCTCACGATCAGCATCGGCAGCGCCAGCCGTATTCCGAGCCTCGACCGCTCCCGCTTCGGCCCGGACCATCTGATCACCCTGGCGGATGCGGCCCTTTATCGCGCCAAGCAGAGCGGGCGCAACTGCGTGGCCAGCGCGAAAGCCGCCTGATCGGCGAGGCTCCGATCAGGCTTCTGTCAGAACACGCACTCGCTGAAGGCAGGCTTCACCGAGCCGCTCCAGGCGCCGTGGTAGCGCTCCAGCAGCCGCTCGGCTTGCGTGCGGCCTGACGCGACGATCTCTTCCGCATAGGCGAGATGACGGGTCTCGTCCTGGCCGCCTTCGTCAAGACAGGCGCGCCGCTGCAATCCAGCGCGCGACAGCGCAAGAGCGTCCCTCGCAACATCTTGAACAGTGCGGCCGGCGATATGCGCTTTCAGGGCAAGCTTCGGCACATCCGCACGCAACTGCTCGCGCTGCTCGGCGCTCCACGCCTTCACGAGTTCCCAGGCGCCGTCGAGAGCGCTCTCATCATAGAGAAGACCAGTCCAGAAGGCGGACAGCGCAACGATGTGCTCGAGATTGCCCACATCCGCGCCGCGCATTTCGAGATAGCGCTTGAGGCGCACCTCCGGGAACAGGGTCGAGACATGATTCGCCCAGTCCGAGTGCGTGGCGCGCTCGCCGGGCAGTTGCGCGAGCCTGCCGGCAAGCAGATCGTGGAAGGATGCTCCCGCCACGTCGTGATAGGTCGAGCCGCGCTTGACGAAATACATCGGCACGTCGAGCGCCCACTCCACATAGCGCTCGTAGCCGAAGCCCTCCTCGAAGGCGAAAGCCATCATGCCCGTGCGGTTCCTGTCCGTGTCGAGCCAGATGTTGGAGCGCATGGACAGATAGCCGTTGGGCTTGCCGTCCGTGAAAGGCGAGTTGGCGAAGATCGCGGTGGCGATCGGTTGCAGCGCCAGCGAGACGCGCAGCTTCTTCACCATGTCGGCCTCGGAGGCGTAGTCCATGTTCACCTGCACGGTGGACGTGCGGTACATCATGTCGAGGCCAAGCGACCCCACCTTCGGCATGTAGTCCGTCATGATGCGGTAGCGGGCCTTCGGCATGACCGGCGTTTGGTTACGGGTCCAGAGCGGGCTCATGCCGAGGGTGAGAAAGCCGATGCCGAGAGCCTCGCCTACAGCCTTGACGTCGTCGAGGTGCTGAGCCGTTTCGCGGGCCGTGTCATGGAGGGTGGCAAGCGGCGCGCCGGACAGCTCGAACTGGCCGCCGGGCTCCAGGGAGATCGCTCCCCCATCCCTGTCGTCGGCAAGGCCGATGGGGTGGTCGTCCTCCATGATCGGCGCCCAGCCGGTGCGCTCCTGCATGCCTTCCAGCAATGCGCGGATGCCCCGGCCGCCGTCATATGGAACGGGCGAGAGATCGGCTCTGTAGAAGGGTACCTTTTCGTGCTCGGTGCCGAGCCGCCAAGCCTGGCGTGGCTTCTCGCCGGAGGCGATCCATTCCACGAGTTCCGACCGCGCACCGATAGGGGTCGTATCGGATACGTCCCGCGCCATGCATCACCTCATCCAACAAGCGCGTTCAAGGCGCGCCGACTCAGGTCGGGACTAGATAGGCGGGTTAACGCCTAGCTGCAATGAGGGCGCGCAAAGTCGGCCCTTTTCCTTGCCAGCGCCGGCAAGCGGCAAACAGGTTTTCTTCAACGCTCCCCTTTCGGAGGGGTTTAAACTTAATTACGTTGCGTTAGAAGCGGAGAAATCGCAGCCTGTTTCCGCCCCTCAGCGGCAGGTGCCGTCCCGCACATAACGACAAATTTTTCCTAGTTATAAAGTAACTCTACCCGCAACCAGTACTTAAAATCCTAGGATGACCAGGAGCGCATCATGTCTGCACCGACTCTT
>JAJFBI010000779.1 GCA_020697385.1 Microvirga sp.
CGCTGATCAAGAATCAAAACTTCGCGGAAGGGCTCTTAGATAGCGAGCTCAGGGCACCTCAGGCGGGTCACCAAGTAGGTCCAGAGCATGAAGTCAGCTCGCATGGTCAGAGCGGGCCGCGGCCTTGTCGGATGGTCGCAAGCTGAACTTGCCCAACGATCCGAGCTGTCACTCCCCACAATTCAGCGGATGGAAAACCCTCAGTTTGGCCCGTTGCGCAGTTCCGCCGCGAGTCTCGAAAAGCTGCGAAGGGCTTTCGCCACAGCTGGTGTTACCTTCTCAGAGGCGAACGGCCGAGAATGCGCCTGCTATTCAGCTGGGAGCGGGCTGCCAGTGACGGCCTGCGACGATGGCCTACGGTCCAGAGGAGATGAGACGTGACCATGCACGCCACCGAGGATGGCGAAGTGCCATAGGCTCCGTGTCGCACTTCGCTTATTCCGGTGGCGGCCAACCCCGCTTCCCGAGGTGTTTAGCGGCCCGTCGATGGATTTCTGTTCGGTACCGGGTGGCGGTGTCTGCTAATCCGGGATGGGAGCGTTCCCAGCGCTGGGCTCAGCAATCGCGCCCGGGTTCTCGCAAAAAAAATCGCAAGATGAGCCCGTCGGCGGTATCGGGGCAGGACGCTCCACATGCTGTTTCGAGGACTCCAGCGTAGCGTATGGCGGCTTCTGGAAGGCTGCAAACCTTGAGCGGGGTGCGTCCGGGGCCCAAGTTCAGGATGGCAACACGGAGCAAGCCTGATGGATACTCCTCACCAACTGCCCGCGTGCTTCTTCCCGCTAAGCACGGAAGAGGCTGCACAGGAATACGACTTGATGGCCCGAGCACTTTCTGATGCCGGTCGCCTTACGCTTGCGATGCACCGCGCCGTGTCGTCGTATGCGCTTCAGGTGGACAGTATCGTCACGGCGATAAAGATGGGTAAACCGATGCGCGCCTTCTCGTTCGCGACGCTGGATAGGGCGCGGTCGCAGCTCAAACTCGAGGAGCTCGAAAAGACCGCCCCTCCTTCTCTGCCGGCTCTGCCGCCGCCCCCGAACAAGTTCGCGAATTGCGGCTTCGCGAGCCGTTCCAGAGCGGCGACATGCTCCCGCTTGTAAGGCAGGTACAGCTTGTGTCCGATTTCGCTAAGGCACGGCGGCTCGACTCGCCGGGGCCGCCCGAGTGCGCCAATTACTTCGCCGCGGCCGGGTACGACCCGACGTGATCGGATTCCGCTCTAGAACCGCCGAAGTACGAAGCGGCTGACAAGGACATTACTCCGGCCAAACACGGCTCACGCGTCAACGGCCTGCTCCTGCACGGTCATCCGTGTTCGCCGCCGGCCCCAGCTTCCGGGTGCTCCGTCGAACACGCCGGCGCAGCGTGTGCTGCACTTGCCGCAGTGGCCGTCCCTCGTCAGGCTCCAGGCAGTGACCGACTTCGTCGTGCGTGTTCCCGGTGAACACGTAGCGGAGCCCCGCCTCTTGAGCCATGCCCCGCGCCATCTGAAGCGTTGAAGATGGCGTCGCCGGCTTGTCCAGCATCTTCCAATCGGGGTGAAAGGCTGTGAAATGTAGCGGAACGTCTGGACCTAATCGCTCCATCACCCACCGGCTGAGCGCCTCGATCTCTGCAGGCGAGTCATTCTCGCCGGGGATAAGCAGCGTCGTGATTTCAAACCAGACGTTCGTCTGGTGCTTAAGATAGGTCAGGGTGTCGAGCACGGGCCCGAGCTGCGCCGAGCATCGGAAGAACTCAGCGCGTGGCTCCTCACATATGTAGCCGGCGCTCACTGCGACCGTTTTGATACCTCGCTCGCGGCAGGCCTGTGCAACGTCGACCGCGTACTCCAGGAAGATCACGGGATCGTTGTAGGTGAACGCAACTGAGCGGCACCCGCTTCTGACCGCGGCCTCGGCGATCGCCTCGGGCGACGCCTCATCTTGAAGGCGATCAAATGCCCGTGCTTTCGAGATGTCCCAGTTTTGGCAGAACTTGCACGTGAGATTGCAGCCGGCGGTGCCGAAGGAGAGTACGGCCGTTCCATGAAATGATTGAGGGGCTTCTTCTCGATCGGATCGATACAGAAGCCCGACGAGCGACCGTACGTGGTCAGCACAATAGCGTCATTGCGCCTGGCCCGCACGAAGCATAGACCGCGCTGGTTTTCGTGGAGCTTGCAATATCGTGGGCAGACGTCGCACTGGATGCGCCCGTCTTCAAGAGGGTGCCAATAGCGGCCTAGCGTTCCGGCGACCGGCTCAGTCATCGAGTGGCTCATGATGCTCTAGTATGTGGGCGACCCATTCACATGAGCAATCCGTGTCCATAAGCGCAGCCAATTTCACCAGTCGCCCGCCGGCCGCCGCCGGACATTTCTATGACGCGGATCCACACCTCCTGCGCGCCGAGGTGGGCCGGCTGCTGGCCAACGCCCCCAGACCAACCACGAGCGGGCCACCCAAGGCGGTTATCCCGCCCCATGCGGGTTACCTCTACTCGGGCCAGGTGGCCGCGGCTGCGCTGGTCAGCCTTGAGCGCTGGGCCGAGGCGATCCAGCGGGTCGTCTTGATCGGACCGGCCCACTACGTTCGCTTTCGCGGGCTCGCTATTCCTACGGTCGGTATCTTCGACACGCCGATCGGCCCCGTTGCTCTCGACCGTGACGCACTGGCGGCGATCGCAACGACGGCTTCGGTCAAGTCTACCGATGCACCGCATACTCCTGAGCACGCGCTCGAGGTTGAGCTCCCGTTTCTGCAGATGCTTTTGCCAGGCTTCAAAGCGGTACCCTTGCTGGTCGGCGACGCCACGCCGGAGGAGGTAGCGGACGTTCTCAGCCGGCTCTGGGGCGGTCCTGAGACGGTGATCGTGGTCAGCTCCGACCTGTCGCACTTCCATGATTACGAGACCGCTCAGCGCCGAGACCGGGCGACGGCCGATAGAATCGAGCGGGGCGCCTGGGCCGGGCTCGGTCCTGGAGACGCTTGCGGCTATCTGGCGATCGCAGGCTTGCTCCTCGAGGCAACCCGGCGCGGCCTGAAAGCCCTGCGGATTTCATTGTGCAACTCCGGGGACACTGCCGGGCCGGCTGACAAGGTGGTGGGTTATGGCGCCTGGATATTCGAGGAGCCGCATTGATACGTGACCTAGTGCACGAGAGCCGCAGCTGCCGGACACGCTATTCACCGCGATCCAAATCGTGATGGCCGT
>JAJFBI010000003.1 GCA_020697385.1 Microvirga sp.
TCACCAGCGGGATGATCGCGAAGGGAAGCTGGAGGCTCAGGATCACTTGGCTCAGGATCAGCAGTCTTGCCGTCCCGCTCTCGCCGTAAGCGATGGTGACGGCGGCTGCCGGAACGATGGCGATGCCGCGAGTAATGAGACGGCGCATCCAGGGCTGCATCTTGAAGTTGATGAAGCCCTCCATGACGATCTGGCCCGCCATGGTGGCCGTCACGGTGGAGTTCAGGCCGCAGCAGAGAAGCGACAGACCAAAGAGCATCGGCGCGATGGCGCTGCCAAGCAGGGGCTGCAGCAGCGTATGGGCCTCGCCGATCTCGGCGATTTCCGTGCGCCCGGTGTCATGGAAGGCTGCTGCGGCGAGGATCAGCAGGGAGGCGTTGATGGTGAGCGCGAACATCAGCGCGATGGTGGAATCGAGGGTCGCGAATCGCAGGGCTTCACGCCGTTCCTTCAGAGTGTCGCCATAGGCGCGGGTCTGCACGATGCCGGAGTGCAGGTAGAGGTTATGCGGCATCACCGTCGCGCCGAGAATGCCGAGCGCGAGATAGAGCATGTCCGGATCGGTGACGATCTGGGTGGTGGGTGCAAAGCCTGTGATGACGCCGGCCCAGTTCGGGTCGGCCATGGCGATCTGAATGCCGAAGCAGACGGCGATCACGCCGAGCAGGGTGATGATGAAGGCCTCCACCCAGCGGAAGCCGAGATTCTGCAGATACAGGATCAGGAACACGTCGAGCGCCGTGATGATGACACCAATCTCCAGCGGAATGCCGAAGAGCAGGTTGAGCCCGATGGCTGTGCCGATGACCTCAGCGAGGTCCGTGGCGCAGATGGCGAGTTCGGCCAGCAGCCACAATCCCCAGGCGACAGGCCTCGGATATGCGTCACGGCAGGCTTGGGCGAGGTCGCGGCCGGTAGCCACGGCTAGGCGGGCGCAGAGCGACTGCAGGATGATCGCCATGATGTTGGAGATCAGCGCCACCGACAGCAGGGCGTAGCCGTATTTCGACCCACCGGCGAGGGAGGTCGCCCAGTTGCCCGGGTCCATGTAGCCCACGGCCACCAGATAGCCCGGCCCGAGGAAGGCTGCCGCCCGCCGCCACGTCGATCCCGGCCGCACGGCAATCGACCTGTTGACCTCCGGCAGGGAGGGTAGGTCCGAAGAGCGCCGCCATGCGGCCTTCTGCACGAGGGAAACGGGGGCCGGCTGATCCATGGTCACTTTCTGCAGTTGCAAACTATTTGCAATAAGAGGCTAACGTGGAACAAACGTCTCGGCAAGAGGAGAGTTGCACAAGGTTGCATCGGGAGCGGCGCTTTTACCCGAAAGGGACAACCAGCCTGTTGGAGGCGGAGGCCTCTGGACGGTTCCCGCGTGACAAGTCCCTTGAGGTTTGCTCTAGGTTTCCCAAAACCCGAACGGACATCAGATCAAGGGATGGACATGCTCGAGAGCGTCCTGATTGCCAATCGCGGCGAGATCGCGTGCCGCATCATCCGCACTGCCCAGAGGCTGGGGATGCGCACCATCGCCGTCTACTCAGAAGCCGATGCGGATGCGCTGTTCGTGCAAATGGCGGACGAGGCCCATCCCATTGGTCCGCCGCCCGCCCGTGAGAGTTATCTCCAGATCGACCGGATCATCGAGGTCGCCCGGCGCACCAAGGCCGCCTCCATCCACCCAGGCTACGGCTTCCTGTCAGAGAGGGCGGAGTTTGCCGAGGCCTGCGCGGCAAATGGCATCGTGTTCGTCGGTCCGCCTGCCTCCGCCATCAAGGCCATGGGCCTGAAGGATGCCGCCAAGGCCCTGGTGCAGCAGGCCGGCGTGCCGGTGGTGCCGGGCTACCACGGCGCCAAGCAGGATCCGGACTTCCTGCGCC
Source organism: Microvirga sp. (assembly GCA_020697385.1). GTDB lineage: Bacteria > Pseudomonadota > Alphaproteobacteria > Rhizobiales > Beijerinckiaceae > Microvirga. The sequence continues at coordinate 1,881 of JAJFBI010000003.1, forward strand.
AGAAGGCCTATGAGATCGGCTATCCGGTTCTCATCAAGGCGGTCGCAGGCGGCGGCGGCAAGGGCATGCGGCGGGTCGAAAAGGCGGCTGACTTCGATGCCGCTCTGGAGAGCGCTCAGCGCGAGGCCGCGAGCGCTTTCGGTGATCCGCGCGTGCTGGTGGAGAAATACATCCTCTCGCCGCGCCACATCGAGATCCAGGTTTTTGCCGACGGCCACGGCAACGTGGTGCATCTCTTCGAGCGCGACTGCTCGCTCCAGCGCCGCCACCAGAAGGTCATCGAGGAGGCGCCGGCTCCCGGCATGCCACCCGAAATGCGTGACATCATGGGCCGCGCCGCCGTCGAAGCCGCCCGCGCGGTCGGCTATGTGGGCGCCGGCACCGTCGAGTTCATCGCCGATGGCCGAGAAGGACTGCGCCCGGACCGCTTCTACTTCATGGAGATGAACACCCGCCTACAGGTGGAGCACCCGGTCACGGAGGCGATCACGGGACTCGACCTCGTGGAGCTGCAGTTCCGCGCGGCTTCCGGCGAAAAGCTTCCCTTCTCGCAAGACGATCTCACCATTGACGGCCATGCGGTCGAGGCGCGGCTCTACGCGGAGGATCCGGAGAAGGAGTTCCTGCCCTCGACCGGAAAGCTCTGGGCGTTGGAATTTCCGGAAGGCGAGGGCATCCGCATTGACACCGGCGTCGAGGCCGGAGCTGAGGTCACGCCCTATTACGATCCGATGATCGCCAAGGTCATTGCACACGGCGCGACCCGTGAAGAAGCCCTGGACAGGTTGGCAGAGGCGCTGGGTCAGACCATCGTCGCCGGCCCGAAGACCAACGCGGCCTTCCTCAAAAAACTCTGCGAGGCGGAAGGCTTCAGGGCAGGGCAGTTCGACACGGGCTTCATCGACCGCAATCTCGATGCGCTCGGCGTAGGACCTCAGCCCCGCGACGATGTCGCCGTGTCGTTCGGCGCGGCCGCGTTGATCTCGCGGGAGATCGAGCGGCTGCGCATGGCCGAACTGCAGAAGAGCGACGAGCCGTCCTCACCCTGGTCCAATCCGGACGGGTTCCAGCTGCTCGGAGCCCGCAGCGTCGGGGTGCCGCTTCTTGTCGATGGAGAGCGTGTCGACGCTCGCGAGGTGTTCAGCCCGGTGCATCACGGCGCGAGCACGGTGGCTTTCGGCGAGAGCGATCCTTGGGCCGATGACGAGATCGACCAGGAGGTAGAGGCACCGCACGGTGTCTATATCCTGCGCAACGGCCGCCAGACGCTGGTGCAGCCCTACGATCCCTTCGCTGTGGATCTCGAACACATGGACGAGGGCGGCTCCATCAAAGCTCCCATGCACGGCAAGCTGATTGCAGTATTCGTGCAGCCCGGTGATCGGGTCGAAAAGGGGCAGCGGCTTGCCATCGTCGAAGCGATGAAGATGGAGCATGTGCTGGTAGCGCCGTCTGATGCGGAGGTGGCGGAGATCGCCGCCGAGCCTGGAGCCCAGGTGGCGGAAGGTGCGCGGCTGATCGTGCTTAAGACAGAAGAATAGCCTGCGGCGCATCGCCGGATTTCCGATCCTGCAGGTGCATGGTTGAAAGCGAACATGGCTCTTCACCTGATCAAACTCTGCGTCGGCTGCGACTCCATCACCGATCTCGAGGAGTGGATCGAGGAGAACCGTGCGGTTCATCGCAGGCTCGGGCGCGACTACGAACAGACGCACACGACCCGGATGGTGCCCAAGCGGGTGGACGAGCTTCTGGGCGGGGGCTCGCTGTACTGGGTCATCAAAGGGCAGGTTGCGGCCCGGCAGGCGCTTCTTGAGGTGCGCCCATTCACCGACGGCGATGGCATCGGGCGCTGCCGGCTGGTGCTGGACCCGAAGGTGGTTGCCGTCGAGCCGCGACCGTACAGACCGTTTCAGGGCTGGCGCTACCTCGTTGCGAAGGATGCTCCGCGTGATATTGATGGGAAGGCAGGCGATCTGGCCAAGATGCCTGAGGACATGCGTCGGGAACTGGCCGAACTCGGTCTTCTCTAACTTATGTGAATCCGTGGAGGCATTGCGATGAAGCTCCCGATCATTCTGTCTCTGCTGCTGATTGCCTCAACCGGCCCGGTGCTTGCGAAGGATTGCCGCACGCCGCACCTCCCGCCCGGTAAAGAAGTTCGGCTGCCGCCCGGATGTGAGGAGCCCCTCCCGGCCAGCCGGTCAAAGGGGGAGAGACAGGGCCTGAGGGCGGAACAGGGCTTCATCGATCTCGGCAACGGAACGCAAGTGCGGATCAGCGGCCGGGTCCGGGCCGAGTTCGGCGTTTCCCGTTAGACTTTTTTGCTGGGGATCTTCCTGGAACCTCGCTGCCGCGATTCGCATTGGCTCAGCAGTTCAGTTGAGTGGAGGTTCCGATGCTGATGTGTGCATCCGAAGGCCGGCACTGGCGTTACGAGGTCTGTGAGCATGACGACGGCTATCTCGTCCAAATGCGCGACCTGACGACCGGCGAGCTGGATGAAGAATTCTCCACCATCTTCCGCACCCTGCCCGTCGCGTTCGCCTATGCCGAGATGTCGGCGGCCTACGAGCGCTATGCAGCATGTGAGCTGGAGCAGTCGGAGGACGAGCAGATCGAGTTCGATGTGGAAGCCACCGAGCGTCATTTCATCGATCTGAGCGACAGGCTGCATGATTCAGGCATCAACGGCGTCGTCGTGCAAGCCTGGGACCGTGAGAGCCAGCGCGGCGCGGTTCGCCTTCTGCACTGAAACTTGATCGGCCGGCAGCGGCTTCGCGTTTGCAAGCCGTTGCTGCCCCTCTAGCATCGCTCCACCACGACTCACGTCGATGATGGAGTTTCCATGGCCGATCTCTCCGCTTTCCCGATCACCAGCCGCTGGCCGGCTCAAAATCCCGACCGCATCCAGCTCTATTCCACGCCGACGCCGAACGGCGTGAAGGTCTCCATCATGCTGGAGGAGACCGAATTGCCCTACGAGCCTCACTTCATCGATATCGGCAAGAACGAGACCTGGATTTCCGAATATCTTGCGCTGAACCCGAACGGTAAGATTCCCGCCATCATCGATCCGAACGGCCCCGGCGGAAAGCCTCTCGCCCTGTTCGAGTCGGGCGCCATTCTGCTGTATCTCGCCGAGAAGACGGGCCAGCTTCTGCCCTCCGATCCGGCGCGCCGCTACGAGACCGTCCAATGGGTGTTCTTCCAGATGGCCGCAGTCGGCCCCATGTTCGGACAGCTCGGCTTCTTCCATAAGTTTGCCGGCCGCGAGATCGAGGACAAGCGGCCGCTGGAGCGATACCGCAACGAATCCAAGCGCCTGCTCGGCGTGCTGGAGACACGGCTCGAAGGTCGCGACTGGATCATGGGCGAGGATTACACCATCGCCGATATCTCCCTGCTGGGCTGGGTGCGCAACCTGATCGGCTTCTACGGTGCCGGGGAACTGGTCGAATTCGACAGCCTCAAGCGGGTGCCGGCATGGCTGGAGCGGGGTCTGGCACGACCGGCCGTTCAGCGCGGCCTCGCCATCCCGGCGCGCCCGGAGTGAGCCTGCGGCTGCCGCATTGTATTAGGCGGCGATTTACATCCGCCCCATCCCGGCCCACATGTTGGGGTGGGGACTTATAACCATGATGCTTCTTTTCGGAATCGCCGCAGTCGCCTTTCTGTGGTGGCTGGGCAAGACTTACACGCGCGCCGACCCGAAGGCTTTGGCGAAGGCCGTCAGAACCATCGGCGGGGTGGCCGCTCTCGGCGCCGCCGTGTGGGTGGGCGTAAAAGGCCAGCCCGGCCTTGCGCTTCTTATCGGCGGGCTCGGCGCCTGGGCGCTGGGCTGGAATGTCCTTAAGCTTCCCGGACCGTGGAGTCGGTTTCAGCCCCAGCCGGGCCGTTTCTCCCGCATCCGCTCCGCCATGATCGAGATGGAGATCGACCATGCGACGGGTGCCGTCGAGGGCAGCGTCCTGGTCGGGGCCTTCGCGGGGAGGCGCCTCTCCAGCCTTGATCCGGGAAGCCTGCGCCGCCTCTATGACGAATGCAGCGCCCACGATCCTCAGGGTGTTCCGCTGCTAGAGGCGTATCTTGATCGCCGGTTTTCCGGCTGGCGTGAAAACGCTCAGGGAGATCGTGACACGCGGACGCGCACTCATGCGCAGTCGGGCGTAATGACGAAAGAAGAAGCCTATCAGATCCTGGGGCTTCAGCCGGGTGCGGGCCTCGACGAGATCCGAAAAGCGCATCGAACCTTGATGAAGAGGCTCCATCCCGACCATGGGGGGACGGCGTACCTCGCGGCTCGCGTCAACGAGGCGAGAGAAGTCCTGCTGGGCCGACATCGCTGATACTCCACGCGCGATCCGGTGATGTTAGCTGAGACGGCGCAAACACACGCACCGTCTCAGGGGCCTTCAATCCTGCCTCAGCCGCGGGAGGCGAAGCAGTTCACGCCGCTCTTCTTGAGCTGCTTGCAGGCTTTGGCAGCATCATCCGATTCCGAGAAGCCGGAGAAACGGGCGCGGTAGAGGGTGCTGCCATCGACGGTCACCTTCTCGGTGAAAGGCGCTGCCTTGCGGAGCAGCTTGCCGAAGCGGCTGCGGGCCGTATCGAGCATCTCCTTGGCCTTGGACTCGTCATCCGTGGCGCCGAGCTGGATCACCCACCCGGTCACCGCCGGGCGCTCGGCCTTCTTCGCCTCGGGGGCTTCAACCTTGAGCGAGGCGGTCTTGGTCGGAGCCGCTGCGGCAGGCGCCGGTTCGACGGGCGCCGCCTCGATCTTGGCCACCAGGGCAGCCTTCTGAGACGCCGGGATCTGGGCCGGAGCAGCCTGCGGAGGCAGGGCGGCATAGGCCTGGGCGTTCAGCGGCAGCGGCGCCTGACCCTTCTGCCAGCGCACCGAGGAGGTGGAGGACGGGGTCGTGGTGGAGCTGGCACCCGTCGCGGATGCCACGACCGGGCGCAGGGTGTTCAGGTCGAGCGGCTTGCGCTCAGGAGCAGGCTGGGGTGTCGTGGCCTGTGCCATCGGAGCGTCAGGCGTGGCGGACGCGACCCTGATCGGAGCCTGGGCCGGAGCCGGTTCGACCGGGCGCGGAGCCGGAGCCTCGGCCACCATGGTGGGCTGGGCCGAGCCTTCGACCACCGGCGGGGCGATGCGGGCGCCGGCATAGGCGCGGGGCAGGTGGTCGTCGACCAGGGAGGCCATCTTCTGGTCGCGCGATGCGCCGGAGCGGCCGCCGAGCACCACGGCCACGATGCTGCGGCTGGCGGTGTTGACCGAGGTCAGCAGGTTGAAACCGGACAGGCGCGTATAGCCGGTCTTGATCCCGTCCACGCCCTCGACCTTGCCAAGAAGCCGGTTATGGCCGCGGATCGTGCGCTTGCCGTACTGGAAGGAGCGTGTCTCGAAATAGGCGAAGTACTTCGGGAAGCGGTCCTGGATCGCCCGGCCGAGGATCGACAGGTCGCGCGCGGTGGTGATGTTCGGCGGGTCGTGCGGCAGGCCGTGCGGGTTGTAGAAGGCCGTGGAGCTCATGCCGAGCTCCCGGGCCTTGCGGGTCATCATCTGGGCAAAGGCTTCTTCCGAGCCGGCGACGTTCTCGGCCACCACGACGGAGACGTCGTTGGCCGACAGGGTGACCATCGCCTTGATGGCGTCGTCGACGTCGATGGTCGAGCCAGGGCGCAGGCCAAGCTTTGTCGGCGGCTGGCTGGCGGCATAGGACGAAACCGTCAGAGGGGTATCGAGACTGATCCGGCCCCGATCCATCTGCTCGAAGAGCAGGTAAAGGCTCATGACCTTCGTGATGGAGGCAGGAATGCGGGGCGCATCGATGTTCTCGCCCTGCAGGATCTTGCCCGTCTTGGCGTCGACCACGATAGACGCGCTCGGGGGGCTGTAGCCGCCTCCGGCGGGCGCCTTGCGGCGTGCTGCCTCAGCCGGAGAGGTGATCGAGATGGCAACCGACGCAACCATACCAACGAGAGCCCATGCTTTTCGGTGTCCTGTCAAAACCGAATTCATGCTGAAAATTCCCTGTTTCGCTTGGGTTCTAGGCCCTTGCGCCCGGCTCTCTGAAAGGAACCGTTGCCGGCGCAACACATGCTCTGACGGTAAGAGCTTGCGGTTACGAGGGCGTTAACAGGGACGATTCTCTTGGGTGGGTTATTGTGCGATGCACAATGGAACTTGACAAAAATTGTGCACTGCACATATAAAGCTCCGTCAGCTGCTCAGCGGCGGCGACCATCATTTAACGCCTTATTGTCGAGGTTCACAATGCTTCAGCCGTTCACCCAGATTCAGAAGCTCGGCCAGGACAACCTGGATGCCACCATGAAGGCGCTCGGTGCCTTCTCCAGCACCTCCCAGGCGATTGCCACCGAGGCGGCCGAGTTCGCTCGCAAGTCGTTCGAGCACACCTCCTCCACGGTCGAGAAGCTGCTCGGCGTCCAGACCCTGGATAAGGCAGTCGAGATCCAGACCGCTTACGTGAAGGGCGCCTACGACAGCCTAGTCAGCCAGTCGACCAAGATGGGCTCGCTCTACTCGAACCTCGCCACCGAGGCGCTGAAGCCCTACGAAGGCCTCCTGACCAAGAAAGCTGCCTGACGCACGCAGGTCTCCTATTCTTTAGGATGAAGCGCCCGGCCTTGTGCCGGGCGCTTTGCTTTGGGCGGGTCAATCAAAGGCTGGGCTGTCGCTCGACCCCAGTCGCGAAGGCGTGACCAAGATGTCGCTCTTTTCATCCATCCTGCGACCACCCATCTGGTTGATCTGGCGAAACGAATGGAGCGACTATAGATTTGGCTTAGCCTGTGGGTCGAACCGGGATGCGTCCATGGGCCGGGCCTAGACGAGAAGAAGGGGCGGTCGTCCGACGATGCTGCGGTTAGCTTACGGTACAATGACTCTGTCGGAGCAGTCTCCGATTACGGCTGCCGGCGGGTCGAAGCCTCCGGGAGGAGACCCTGGAGGCGATGATGGCGGTCGCTCCAATACGGCTATCATCACGAAAACCAAGCCGCGCACGAAACGGCCTAACCTTTACCGCGTTCTCCTCTTGAACGATGATTACACCCCGATGGAGTTCGTGGTGCATGTGCTGGAGCGTTTCTTCAACAAAAACCGGGAAGATGCGACCCGGATCATGCTTCATGTGCACCAGAACGGCGTCGGGGAATGTGGAGTTTTTACGTACGAAATTGCCGAGACCAAGGTGACCCAGGTGATGGATTTCGCCCGCAAGCACCAGCACCCTCTGCAATGTGTAATGGAAAAGAATTAGCCGAGCCCCGCTCATAAAGGACAAGCCGTTGCCGAGCTTTTCTCGCAGTCTTGAACAAGCCCTTCACCGAGCCCTCGCTCTTGCCGGCGAGCGCCGCCACGAATACGCAACCCTCGAACACCTTCTCCTGGCCTTGGTCGATGACCAGGATGCGGCCGCCGTCATGCGGGCCTGCAATGTCGATCTCGACGTCCTTCGCCGCAACCTCGTGGATTACGTCGACAGCGAACTCGCCAACCTCGTCGCGGACGGGCGCCAGGATTCCAAGCCGACGGCCGGCTTCCAGCGCGTGATCCAGCGGGCGGTGATCCATGTCCAGTCCTCGGGGCGGGATGAAGTGACGGGCGCCAACGTGCTGGTCGCCATCTTCGCCGAGCGGGAGAGCCATGCGGCGTATTTCCTGCAGGAGCAGGACATGACCCGCTACGACGCGGTCAATTACATCAGCCATGGCATCGCCAAGCGTCCGGGCCTCACCGAGAGCCGCTCTCCGCGTGGTTCCGAGGAGGAGGCGCCCAATGAGCGGCCGACCCAGGACGAGGGCGATGCGCGGGCTAAGAAAAAGGGCGATGCGCTCGAGGCTTACTGCGTCAACCTCAACAAGAAGGCGAAGGAAGGCCGGATCGATCCGCTCATCGGCCGTGAGTCCGAGGTGCAGCGCACCATCCAAGTCCTGTGCCGCCGCCAGAAGAACAACCCGCTCCTCGTCGGCGATCCCGGCGTCGGCAAGACCGCCATCGCGGAAGGTCTCGCCCGCAAGATCGTCCAGGGGCAGGTGCCCGAAGTTCTGAAGGGCGCCACCGTCTTCTCCCTCGACATGGGGACGCTGCTCGCCGGCACCCGCTATCGCGGCGACTTCGAAGAGCGCCTGAAGCAGGTCATGAAGGAGATCGAGGCCCATCCGAACGCCATCATGTTCATCGATGAGATCCATACGGTGATCGGCGCCGGCGCCACCTCCGGCGGCGCCATGGATGCTTCGAACCTTCTCAAGCCGGCTCTCGCCCAAGGCAGCCTCCGCTGCATCGGCTCGACCACCTACAAGGAATACCGCCAGTATTTCGAGAAGGACCGGGCCCTCGTACGTCGCTTCCAGAAGATCGACGTGAACGAGCCGTCCGTGCCGGATACCATCGAGATCGTGAAGGGCCTGAAGCCGTATTTCGAGGACTTCCACAAGCTCAAGTACACCAACGAAGCCGTGAAGGCGGCGGTGGAACTGTCGGCCCGCTACATCAACGACCGGAAGTTGCCGGACAAGGCGATCGATGTGATCGATGAGACCGGCGCGTCGCAGATGCTTCTCCCCGAGGGCCGTCGCAAGAAGACCATCGGTATCAAGGAGATCGAGGCGACCATCGCCACCATGGCCCGGATCCCGCCCAAGACCGTGTCGAAGGACGACGCGGAGGTGCTTGCGCACCTGAAGGAGACCCTCAAGCGGGTCGTCTATGGGCAGGACAAGGCCATCGAGGCGCTCTCCTCAGCGATCAAGCTGGCCCGCGCCGGCCTGCGCGACGCGGAAAAGCCCATCGGGTCCTACCTGTTCGCCGGTCCCACGGGCGTCGGCAAGACCGAGGTCGCCAAGCAACTGGCAACGTCGCTCGGCGTCGAACTCCTGCGCTTCGACATGTCGGAGTACATGGAACGGCATACGGTCAGCCGCCTGATCGGCGCGCCTCCCGGCTATGTGGGCTTCGACCAGGGCGGTCTCCTGACCGACGGCATCGACCAGCATCCCCATTGCGTGCTCCTGCTCGATGAGATCGAGAAGGCGCATCCGGATCTGTTCAACATCCTGCTCCAGGTCATGGACCACGGGAAGCTGACGGACCACAACGGCAAGCAGGTCGATTTCCGCAACGTGATCATCATCATGACCACGAATGCGGGCGCCGCCGATATGGCCCGCCCGGCCTACGGCTTCACCCGCACCAAGCGGGAGGGTGACGACACCGAGGCCGTGAACAAGCTGTTCACGCCGGAGTTCCGCAATCGCCTCGACGCGATCATCTCCTTCGGGCACCTGCCGAAGGAGGTGGTCCAGAAGGTCGTCGACAAGTTCGTCATGCAGCTGGACGCCCAGCTCGCCGAGCGCAACGTGTCGATCGAACTCACGGACGAGGCCCGCGACTGGCTGGTCGAGCACGGTTACGACGAAGCCATGGGCGCCCGTCCCATGGGCCGTCTGATCCAGACCACCATCAAGACGCCGCTCGCGGACGAAGTTCTCTTCGGTCGCCTCAAGGAGGGCGGAGCGGTCAAGGTTGTGGTCAAGACCGACGAGATCGGCCTGCAGAGCCTGGGTTTCGAATATGTGGAAGGCCCGGTGAAGCCGAAGCCCGAAAAGGTCGTGACGAACGCCAAGAAGAAGCCGAAGGCGAAGTCCGCGTCCTCGAAGGCGAAAAAGTCCGTGAAGCCGAAAGGATCCGATGGTAATGGGGGCGGAGGTGTCCGCACCGTTCCGAAGGTCCCATTGGTTAGAGCATGACGAGTGAAATTCACGAGGGGCCGCTGCAGGCCTCCCACACCCTGGACGCTCCGGCGAAGCTCTCCTGGCGCGAGAAGCGCTATCAGCGTCGTCGCCGGCGTGTCTGGTTCGAGGAAATCCTCGGGTGGATCCTCGTGCCGGTCATCGTGCTCGGCTGTTACTGGTTTCTCGAAGTGGGCCTGAGCGCTCTCGGCACGTCGCCGGCGGCGATCATGGAAGGCATCGAGGCCATCCTGGCGTCCCTGTAAAGGGCGAAACTCCAGCCAGTGTCATAGAGCCGTGCCGGATCATCGTCCGGCACGGCTTTTCTTTTGACGTTATGCAATCGGAGCATCGACCGTGCAGACGATTCCAGTCCGGGCAAAATCGATCGTCGCTTGCCCCTGAAGATCCTGGGCGAGGCTGCGCTCGATGAGGCGGGTGCCGAAGCCCCTGTGTCGCGGGATCTCGACTGCCGGCCCGTTGATCTCGGACCAAGTCAGCCGCAGGCGCGTTTCCAGGGCATCTTTCACCGACCACGCAACCCGCACCTCGCCGACTTCATTGGACAAGGCCCCATACTTCACCGCGTTCGTGGCGAGCTCCTGAAGGGCCATGGCGATCGCCAGCGCCATGCGAGGTGAGAGGCGCACGTCCGGCCCCTCCACATGAATGCGCCTCTCGCGCTCATGGCGGTAGGGAGCCATGGCCTCCCGGACGATCTCAAGAAGGCCGGCGCCTTCCCAGTTTTCCCGCGTGAGCACGTCGTGAGCGCGGGAGAGCGCGAACAGACGCGCCTCCATGGCTGAGCGGGCTCCTTCCATGGAACGGGCATTGCGAAGGGTCTGCGAAGCAATGGACTGGACGGTCGCAAGGGTGTTCTTGACCCGGTGGTTCAACTCGTGAATCAGGAGCTCGCGATGCTCCTCGGCGCGCTTTTGGTCGGTGATGTCGACGACGATTCCCGGGAAACGGACAGGCTGTCCTGCCACATAATAGCAGCGTCCCTGGGCTGACACCCATTGCACCTGTCCATCGGTGCCGATCGTGCGGTACTCGGCGGCATAATGCCCGCCCGTTTCAAGCGCCTCACGGATCTGATCCTGGACGCGTTCGCGGTCTTCCGGGTGAATTCCATTGGTGAAGTCGTTCAGCGGCACACCGGGCGCAATGGTTTTGGGGTCGATGCCAAATAGGGTCGCAAAGCGTTCATCGGCATAAATGAGGTTGGACGGGACATCCCAATCCCAGGTGCCGACGACGCCGGAGGCCTCGATGGCGAGCTGAAGCCGTTCCTCGCTCTTACGCAGGGCGGCCTCCGTCCGAGCACGCTCGACGGCATCCCAGGTCCGCTCCGCCACATCCTTGACGAGCTTGACCTCACTGTCGCTCCAGAGACGCGGCGCTCGATTGTGAACGTAGAGGGCTGCCATCATCCGCCCCCGCTTGATCAGGCTGACAGTGATGACAGCTGAGAACTCCAAGGCCGCGAAGGCGGCGAGATGTTCAGGTGAATTGATGCGTGGATCCGCCGAAACGTCATGAACCACGAGGGGTTCGGCGCGCCTGAGAGCTTGAAGAATTTCCGGGCCGAAGGCCGCGAGATCATGGGTGCCGGTCTGGTGCGCGACGGTACCGTCGGTCCAATTGCGTTCCGTGGTGAAATAACGGGCGGTCTCCTCGACCTCGCCATAGCCCACCCGGCTTGTCCCGAGGTGTTCGCCCAGCATCTCCTGGGCGGCGGTGATCACCTCGATGGGCTCGTTGAGCCCGCGCAGGCGGTCGCTCAGGCGGACGAGGAAATCGAGGCGCTGCTCGCCCTGCACCTTCTCGGTCGTTTCGTGCACGACGCAGACGATCCCGCCGATCTCTCCTGCCTCGTCGTGGATCGGGCTGTATGAAAACGTCCACCAGGTTTGCTCCGGGAAGCCATTGCGCTCCACGGTGATCGGAAGATCCTCGAAGTAGCTGGCCTGTCCCAGCAGAGCCTTCTCGGCGATCGGACCGACCGTGTTCCAAGCCTCTGCCCAGACATCCCGAAAGGATCGACCCAGCGCCTCCGGCTTTGAACCGAGCACCGGTAAATAGGCGTCGTTGTAGAAGCTCGTCAGCTCCTGCCCCCACAGCATATAGATGGGGAACTTGGAGTGGAGCATCATGCTCACAGCCGTGCGAAGGGAATACGGCCAAGTCTCGATGGGGCCGACCGGCGTCGACGACCAGTCGTAATTGCGAATGCGCTCCCCCATGATTCCACCATCGGCGAAAAAATCCGGTTGGGGCTTGAAACGGTCATGCATCAAGCATTCTCGCGCGGGGAATTGGTCAGGAGTGGCATGGATACCGGAAGGTTCGCAGAAGGACCGGTGTCCATAGTCCACATATGAACCGATGTCGTGCAATTTCTAGGGTGCGGATCAAGGCTTGCTGACGCGGATGCGCGTTGCCCAAGGCTTCTCCATCGGAAGGTTTGACTTGTCGCTCCTGAAGCCTAGCCTGTGATCGGCAACCCGAGTGCGGAGGAGAGGTGACGATGACGAAACTGATTGGCCTGTCGGGCAGCCTGCGGCAAGCCTCGTACAACACCGCGCTCCTCCGCAACGCCTCCGGTCTGATGCCTGACGGTTCGGAACTCATCGTCGAGACCATTCGGGGCATTCCGCTCTACGATGCGGACCTGGAAGCCGCCGAGGGAATCCCGGAAAAAGTGACCGCCCTGAAGGATGCCATTGCGGCTGCCGATGGCCTGCTGCTCGTCACCCCCGAATACAACAACTCGATCCCGGGCGTATTCAAGAACGCCATTGACTGGCTTTCCCGGCCGGACGCGGACATCAAGCGCGTTTTCGGAAACAAGCCCGTGGCGGTGATCGGCGCTTCGCCCGGCGGTTTTGGCACCATTCTGTCCCAGAATGCATGGCTCCCGGTCCTGCGCACGTTAAAAGCCGACTTCTGGTCCGACGGTCGCCTGATGGTGTCGCGGGCCGGGACGGTCTTCAATCAGGACGGCACCCTGGCGGACCAGAAGATCGAGGGCCAGCTTCAGAAATTTCTCGAAGGCTTCGTCGCCTTCGCACGGGCTGCGCGGCAAGGCGCGGTTGCTGCCGGCGCCTAATCCTCTTCCCGATGCTTGAACGGGGTAGCATCCTCCAACTCCTCGGCCGCTCCGGATACGTAGAGGCGCTCCTGATCGAGATAGGCCTCGATGGCGCGGCGCAGCCCTGGGTCGGCGATGTCGTGGGCCGATGAGGTCAGCACGGGCCTGTAGCCGCGCGCCAGCTTGTGCTCTCCCTGCGCCCCCGCCTCGACCCGGTCGAGCCCTTGGGCGATGGCGAACTCGATGGCCTGGTAGTAGCAAACCTCGAAATGCAGGAACGGGTGATCCTCGATGCATCCCCAGTTTCGCCCATAGAGACGCTTGTCGCCGATGAAATTGATGGCGCCCGCGATGTAGCGGCCGCTGCGCTTCGCCATGACGAGCAGCACCCGGTCTGCCATGCGCTCGCCGATGAGTGAGAAGAACGCGCGGTTGAGGTAAGGGCGGCCCCACTTGCGGGAGCCCGTGTCCATGTAGAACGCGAAGAACGCGTCCCAATGCGCCTCCGTGATGTCCTTGCCGGTCACCCATTCGACAGTGATGTCGTTCGCCAGAGCGTCGCGCCGTTCGCGCCGGATCGCCTTGCGCTTGCGGGAGGCAAGCGCTGCCAGGAAATCGTCGAAGGTGGCGTAGCCCTCGTTGAACCAGTGGAACTGCTGATCGTCCCGCCGCAGGAATTCTTCGGAGGTGAGGGCTTCGAGATCGTCCTGCTGCAGGAACGTCGCATGGATGGACGAAGCGCCGGTCTGGTCCCGCAGCGCCCGCAGACCGGCGATGAGGTAGGAGCGGATCTCCGCCGCCTGGGGGCCGCTCGGTACGAGCAGGCGAGGGCCGGTGGCCGGTGTGAACGGCACCGCCACCTGGAGCTTGGGGTAGTATCGCCCACCGGCCCGCGTATAGGCGTCAGCCCATGAATGGTCGAACACGTACTCGCCCATGGAATGGGACTTGAGATAGCAGGGTGCGGCACCGAGCAGCGTCTCGGACTCGTCCTCGACGAGAACATGCACGGGTGTCCAACCGGTCTTGGCGCCGACGCAGCCCGAATCCTCGAGGGCAGACAGGAAGGCGTGGGAGACGAAAGGATTGAACGGATCGTCGTCGCCGGATCGCACCCCTAAGGCACATGCATCCCAGTCGGCGGCAGGAACCGCCTTGAGGCCTTGGGCGATTTTGACTTGGAAGCTCACTGGGTAGAAGGACCCCGCCGTTAGGGATTAAGAGCTAAGCACTCGGCGGGATCCTTGCAACTGTCAGGGCAGGAAGCCCTCGAACACCATCTGATCGGCGTGCTTCTCGGCACGCGCGCGATCCTCCGGATTGCGCACGGTCCAGGTCATGACAGGCAGGTTGCCCAGGAGCCTGCTGAGATGGGTCGAGGCGCATGGGATGTCCTTTACGCGCCAGGACAGGAAGTGCGGCTGCGTCTCCGCGAAATGCAGCAGGTTGGCCATCCGGTGCTTCTGCTCGGGGGTCAGGAAGCTGTCGGCTTTCGACGCATATTCCAGTTCGCCGATGAAGCCGCGCGTGATGGTGGGCGCGTTCTCGCGCAGATGGGCCACGATGTCCGGGTCGAAGGACTTCACCACGAAGGGGCCATCGTAGTCCTTGAGGATCTCGACGACCCGCTTCGTCAGCCGCATGTCGCCATTGAACTTGCTCTTGATCTCGATGACCAAGGGCGTACGCCCGGCGATGGCCGCGAGATAATCCTTGAGCGAGGGAATCTTGTCTCCGCCCTTGGCGCCGGCGATGTCGATCCGGGCCAGGTCCGCCAGCTTGCGCTCAGCCACCAGCCCGGCCTCGCCGGTGAGGCGGTCGAGCTCGAAGTCGTGAAAGACGATGGCCTCGTTGTCGGCGGTCAGCTGAACGTCGAGCTCGATGGGAAAGCCGCGCGCGATGGCGGCTTCCGCGGCCGAGACCGTGTTCTCGATGATGCCCTCGGGCTTATTATGAAGGCCGCGATGGGCGATGGGCTTCGCGACGAGCCAGCCGGGAATGCTCATTGGACTTCGAACATCCCTTCGACTTCGACGCAGGCATCGAGCGGCAGCTCGGCCACGCCGACCGTGGAGCGGGCATGGCGGCCGGCATCGCCCAGCACCTCGACCATCAGGTCCGATGCGCCGTTCATGACAGGAGCGAGAGCAGCAAAAGTCGGCACCGCGTTGATGAAGCCGCCGAGGCGAACGCAGCGGGTGACCTTGTCGAGATCGCCGACAGCGGCCTTCAACTGGGCGAGAAGATTGATGGCGCAGAGCCGTGCGGCCTCCTTGGCGACCTCAGGCGTGACTTCCTGTCCGACCTTGCCCTTGTGGGCGTCGGCCATCTTGCCGTCGAGCCCGAGGCAGAGCTGGCCGGAGATGATGACGAGGTTGCCGGTGCGGACGAACGGCACGTAATTCGCCACCGGTGCCGCCGGGGTCGGTAGGGTGATCCCAAGTTCCTGAAGTTTCTTGTCGACTGCGCTCATTTCAAGCCTCGATGGGTGACATCATCCGGACGGAGTAGTGGCGGATGAGCCGGAAGGACGCAAGCGGGAACATTGCCCTCTGGGCAGGAGCGGCCTATCTTGGCTGCCGTTGCGTCGGGAGAAGATATGCGTTTGTTCGTTGTGGCCGCCGGCCTGTCCATCGCCTCGCTGATGCCCGCCGTTGCGGAAACGGCGAAGTCCCCGGTTCAGCTCGCGCCCCACCGGGCTGTCTACGATCTCTCGCTCCTGCGGGCGGGCGGCTCCAACGGGGTCGAGAGCGCGAGGGGACGCATCGCCATGGAATTCGGCGGCGATGCCTGTGACGGATACACCCTCAAGTACCGTCAAGTGACGATCCTCAACAGCAGCGAGTCCGGCGCCAACACCATGGACGTGCAGACCGCCACCTATGAGACCGGCGACGGCCGCTCCATGCATTTCAAGTCCACCTCGCTCCGGCAGGGTTTGATCAAGGACAGCGAGGTCGACGGCGACGCCAAGATTACCCCCGACGGCATGCTCAATGTGGATCTTAAGCAGCCGAAGAAGACCGCATTCGGCTCGACCGGCGAGACGGTGTTTCCGACTGAGCATCTCAAGCGCCTCATCGAGGCCGGACGCCGGGGCGATACGACCCTGTCGATCAGGGTTTATGATGGCTCCAACAAGGGCGACAAGGTCTACGATACCCTCGGGTTGATCGGCCGCAAGATCGAGCCCGGCGCTGCCCTCGCTTCCCTGGAGGAGGCTGTCCGGAAGGACGATCTCGCCGCCCTGGCCCGCTGGCCGGTCACCATCAGCTATTTCGAGGACGGCAAGGGCGACCGGACTCCGGTTTATCGTATCTCTTTCGAACTCTTCGAGAACGGCATCAGCCGGGATCTCCGGCTCGATTACGGCGACTTTGCCTTGAAGGGCGAGCTGAAGAGCCTCGACGTCCAGAAGCCGGGCCCCTGCCAGCGCTAGTTCTTGCGGAGAACAATCCCCTTCTGCAGGGCGCCCGCGCCGAACTTGTCGCGGATCTTGTCGATGGCGGCCTCCATATGGGCCTGCCGCACCACGGACTGATCCGCGAGGTCGCCCTTATCCGCATCCGCCGCATCGCACAGATCCGCCGCCCCGATGCCGATGAGGCGGAACGAGGTTCCGTCGCAGGAGGCTTTGAGGAGTTGCCGCGCTGGATCGAACAGGCGCGCGGCGAGCTGGGTCGGCGCCAAGCCCGAGCGGGTCCGGGTGAGCAGACGGAAGTCCTTGTCCTTCAGTTTCAGGGTCACGCTGCGTCCGGCGAGGCCCGATTTCTTAAGACGGCGCGAAACCTTCTCGGACAGCCGCCAGAGGATCGGCTCAAGATCGTCGAAGGACCGCAGATCCGTCTCGAAGGTTGTTTCCGCCGAGATGCTCTTGGTTTCCCGCTCC
>JAJFBI010000288.1 GCA_020697385.1 Microvirga sp.
TCAGCGGTCTTGCTCGCGGCGCTGCCGTCCAGGCTGCTTGGGGTGTCGCCCAAGGCCGCAACGCCCCTAGGCGCGCGTCGGAGGCGGGCGGGCACTCCACGGAAGGCGAGGTTCGCGGCCCGCGACCCTGCCTTGGCCACCTGGCCGGCGGCGGCGATGGCGGCGCGCTTCGGTTGGCGCGGCTCGCCGAACTCGAGCCGGAGAAGGACTGCGGCTAATGGCAGGCATCGCCGCCGGTGGCAGCGGCGAGCGGGAGGGACACCGGGGCTAGGTTCTTGGTTGACCCGGGCCCTGCCGGGCGCCCTCTGGCGGTTCGCCCGAGCAATCACCCTTTGGCCTTGTGGACTTCCTGAACCGCCTGCGCGATCAGATCAGCTATCAGGTCGTCATCCACCGAGTATCCATAGATTCCCGAGTGGGACGGATCGGACGGCAGATCCGGCTCATGGTGGGCGGCAAGCGTCCGAGCATCCGGTGTACTTGCTCGTACATGGTCGATCACGGTCTGGATATGAAGCACCGCCAGACGCCCACTCGGTGGGAGTGTCATGCCTTTGTTCGTTAAATGCTGGCGTACGATATCAAGCTGATCCGCTCGGTTTGGAACTCCAGTACGTTCTAACCAGTTGGTCGACAGGTATTCTTCCGCGGGCCTTAGCATGAAGGCGGCCCCCAAAGGCTGCCCGTTTTGACACTTGGACCCGCCGCAGAGGCGACATACATGGTTCGTACCTAGGATTTCAGGCCCCGGCATCCGTCATCCACCGGAGAACTTTGTAAGGCTCTACCGCCCTTATCACGTCCATCCGGCCGACGATGCCGCTCACGCGCTGCACCCGATCGGGATGGCGCGGATCAGGGGAAAAAACCACGAATCGGACCTGCCCGTCGGGAAGGAAGTCAAGGGCGAGATGTCTGTTTCCGCCAGCTTGCCATTGAGCCCGGAACGTTCTCGAAGGTGTGATGGTAACCATCGGGCACCGAAGTTCGGGCTTGGCCCGAAGGAAAAGGAGCATCTGACGCAGAGAATGGGGAGAGTCGTCCGCCCAAATCTCCCCTTCCTCTTCGAGCGCGCTCATCAAGAAATCCAGCCGCTCCGCCAAGCCTTCGCGACACAGCAAACCGCCACCTCTTCGAAGCGCTGTGATTTGCCTCTCAATCTGCCCATTCGGCGATCGCAGTTTGTCCAGCACGTCAAAGTCGGACGCCGGCGCTTCGTCGGGTGCTGGCTCGAAGTCGGCACTGGCGCTATGTGCGCTGCCCCTCACCGCCATCGAAATCAAAGAGAGCGAAACCAAAAACTGCTTTGAACTGGAGGGATGCGTACTCGCCTCGCTGAGATCATCAGCCACATCAACGTCCAAGAATTCCGTAGACGCCCTGGCGGCCTGAAAGCGAGCGAACCTTTGAAGAGCCTCAACGGCGTTCATGTTTGCCCCACAACATCTTCTGCGCTTCCTCGCTTGTCAGATCTTCGAAGCCACGCACGATCCACCGATGAGCATGAGCAAACCACGCTTTCATGTTGTTCAAAGGGCTCTCGGCTGGCAGGCCTCGGGCCGATAGCTCAAGGACCAACAGGTCTTTCCCTTCCTGCGCGTGCCTTGCGGGACTAAACTTTACCTGCAAGACGCCCGGACCTTCTGGGAAGTCAAACCTGGCTTGCCAGTTAATTGCGGAGGGCTGCCGAAGAAAGCGATATCGTCCTTTGTCCCACGAAAGATGTTCCATAACCCGTCCTATGTGGTCCGGGAACATCCAACCTTCCTGCTCGAAAACGTGATTGATGTACGTAAGCTCGTATTCTGAGAATTCAATTTCACCAAGCCGATTCTCGGCAACGAATCTTTGGAATTCGTGGTAAAGTCCGAAGAACCGATCTGAGAGTATTTTGTACCTGGGATAGGGCGTGGTACCTGCGCGGCGGCGCCAGTTGAAGAGGAACCGACCCGCTTGCAGTTGGACGAGGTGGTCGTCTGCAGCGTTGATAAGCCACACCCTCGGGAGCGGCAACCCGGTCGAAGGATCTAGGAACTCGGTACCGGGAATGGGGAAAGCCTGCTCGCACCGCGGAAACTCATCGATGATTCGCTTCCAGAAAAGACCTACGTGCGGCACCTTCCAAGCATTCAGCGGGACAAATTTGGCTCCATAGACAACCTCGATGACCGGCGGGCGATCATAGTCTGCTAGCTCGCCGTTGCTCGCTCGGGCTTTGGTCATTGGAGCCAGGAACCGTCCAGGGGCGTTGCGGCAAAGACTGTAGCGGATAGACAGTTGGCGCGCAAATCGCTGCCCGTTCGATAGCAGGCAAAGGGCGAGGCGGGCCAACCCCGCCCCAGGGAGCCTCTGAGGTCGGACCTTGAGGGGAGCCTCTTGACGCTCGGATTTTTTGTGACAAGATGGGACGCGTTGGAACCCTCTGAAAGCAATAGGTAATGGCCACCATCCGCAAGCGCAGCTGGCAGACCAAGGATGGCGAAAAAACCGCCTGGGTCGCCGACTATCTCGACCAGCACGGCAAGCGCCGGCTCAAGACCTTTGCGACCAAGAAAGCCGCCGATGCCTGGATGGTCACGGCGCGTCATCAGGTGGCGAGCGGCACGCATACGCCCGAGTCGACTTCCGCCATGATCGGCGAGGCCGTCGAGCTGTGGATTCAGCGCGCCGAGGCGGAAGGCCTGGAGCGCGCGACCCTGGATCAGTACCGCCAGCACCGCGGCCACATTCTCGCCCTGATCCCCGCAGGCGAGAGGCTCGCCAAGCTGACCACGGCCCGCTGCGAGCAGCTACGGGACGACCTCGTGGCCGGCCACAAACGCCCGATGGCGCGCAAGGTGCTGCAGTCCTTCAAATCGGTGCTTAAGGATGCCAAGCGCCGCGGGCTGGTGGCGCAGAACGTCGCCGCCGACACCACGATCGGGAAGGACAAGCGCCACAAGCGCAAGCTCAAGGCCGGGGTCGACTTCCCGCTGCCGGCCGAGCTCCGGGCGATGCTCGAGGCGGCGGACCCGAAGGCCAAGGCGCTCGTGTGCCTCGCCGCGCTCGCCGGGCTGCGCGCCTCCGAATTGCGCGGGCTGCGCTGGTCGAGCCTGGATCTCGGCGCCAAGCCGAGCGTGACCGTCAACGAGCGCGCGGACCGGTGGAACAGCGTCGGCTCACCGAAGTCGGCGTCGTCCCGGCGCGCCATCCCGCTCGGCGAGGTGGCCACCCGCGTTCTGAAGGAATGGCGCCTCGCGCAGCCGCCCGGGCGCTCGCTGGTGTTCGGCACCGCTGCCGACCGGCCGGACGTGCTGGGCAATCTCCAGCGGCGCCTCCTGACGCCGCTGTGCGCCGCTGCGGGTGCTCCGCGCTACGGCTGGCATAGCCTGCGCCATTACGCGATATCGTCCTGGCTGGCGAGCGGCATCGACCTCAAGACCGCGCAGCACTGGGCCGGCCATGCCACCCTGGCGCTCACGCTCGACACCTACGGGCATCTGATCCCGCGCGCCGACGATCACCAGCGCATCGCCGCGGCTGAGCGCGGCCTGTTCGGGTAGCCCGCCGCGAGCGCTGTGCAACACAGTTGCGACAAAGCCGGGGAACGGGCCCCGCAACATGGCGGAAGTGCGCAGAATTGCAGCACCAGAAGCGGCAGTTTCCTAATCCGGGGGTCGGGGGTTCGAATCCCTCCGGGCGCGCCATGCATTCAAACGGCTTAGGTGCCGTCGGCGCTTTGCCTGTCGCAGCGCTGTTGCGACAAGAGCGAAGGATTCAGCCGTTACAACGGTCAACCGCCAGTCAGTGCGACAAGCTCGCGACCCATAGCAACGCTCCGCCGATCGCCCGCCTCGGCAATCCACCGTCGGCCGGCGATGCGGCAGTGAGCCCCTCTCCGGTTTCGCTCGAACGACGAACTGACCTACCTGGTCTCGTCGGCGATCCGACCAGGTCACTCGGCTGCTGCGTGCTCGGCCTGCCACTTGCGTTCGAGGTAGCGCATCGTCGGCGTCGAGGTGATGCCGTGGAGCACGATCGAGACGAGCACGACGAAGCCGACGATCGCGAACAGGAACTCGGCCTCCGCACCGAACTCGGCGGCGTTGTAAGCGTAGGCCAGGTAGTAGAACGAGCCGACGCCGCGGATGCCGAAGAAGCTGATCGCGGCCCGCTCGTCCAGGGGGCGGCCGGTGCCGGCGAGCCCGATGAGGCCGGCCAGCGGGCGCACCAGGAGCAGGCACGCGAGCCCGGCCAGGGCGGCGGGCCAGGTCAGCGGCCCGAGCAAACCGCCGGAAACAGCGCCACCGAACAGGACGAGCAGGACCATCATCAAGAGCCGCTCGATCTGCTCGGCGAACTCGTGGAGGCGCGTGCGGTAGTGGTGCGAGCGCTCCCAACGCTGCAGGGTGAGCGCCGCGATGAACACGGCGAGGAAGCCATAGCCGTGGGCCAGCTCGGTCAGGCCGTAGGCGAGCAGGGTGATGCCGAGGGCGACCAGGTTGTCTCCCGACTCCGGCAGGCGGGTGTGCTCAAGGTAGCGGAAGATCAGCAGGCCCAGCGCCTGCCCGACCAGCAGCCCGACGACGACGCCCGCGGCGATCTTCCACGCGACGTCGACGGCGAGCCACTCCAGCGTCCAGGACCCCACGATCGTGCCGTGCAGGGCCACCGCAACGGCAAGGTTGACGAACGGGAAGGCGAGGCTGTCGTTGAGCCCCGCCTCCGAGGTCAGGCTGAAGCGGACCTCGTCCTCCTCGGGGTCGTGCGGGGGCCCCACCTGGACGTCGGAGGCGAGCACCGGATCGGTCGGCGCCAGCACGGCGCCGAGCAGCAGGGCCGCCGCCGGTGCCAGGCCGAGGCCCCACCAGCCGAGCAGGGCGATGCCGGCGATCGACAGCGGCAT
>JAJFBI010000289.1 GCA_020697385.1 Microvirga sp.
GTCGCCAAGGGAACGCCGGCACCTGACGACATGCGCTGGACGCCGCGGCTTCAGCTCCACGAGGAGGCGCTGCCGGGTGCAATGAAGAAGGTGCTCGTGCATGCGCTCGGCGAGCTGCCGGGTGCGATGGTGAAGGCATCGGGGCAGAAGCAGGCGAAGGGGGCATCAAGCTCGTAGAGAAGCACCCCATAGCCTCATCCTGAGGAGGACCATCAGGTCCGTCTCGAAGGACGAGGCGTCTCCAGTGCACGCTGGATCCTCCTTCGAGACGCAGCTTCGCTGCTCCTCAGGATGAGGTTGAGTTCGTGGAGCGTCACACGCCCACAAGCGCCTTCTGATTGCGTTTGAACAGCGCCGCAAGCGCATTCGCCACCCGCGTGACGTTGAGACGGTTCCGGCTGCGGCGGTGCATGACGAGGAAGACGTCTTCAATCAGGTCTCCCTCGGGCTTCATGACCTGCACGAGATCAGGGTCCGAATCGCCGAGCCAGCAGGGGAGGAAGGCTGCGCCAAGACCCGCTTTCGCAGCTTGATAGCGGATCGGCATATCGCCGATCCGGGCCGCGATGATGCGGCCCTGCGCGAAATCGGCCACATAGGCCGCCTGCCGCGACAGGGTCGGATCCTCCGGCGGGGCGATGACGGCAGTGGGGTTCTCGTCACGAGCGTAGATGGCAAACGCGATCTGGCCGATCCTGCGGGCCACGAGATCGTCCGTGCCGTCCGGCAGGGTGCGCATGCGCAGACCGATATCCGCCTCGCCGGAGGCGAGATCGAGCCGCTGCCGGGTCGGGATGTAGGCGATCTCCACAGGTGCAGCGGCCTCGTGCAGTTCCGTTGCATGAAGCGACAGGAACAAGGTGACCGAGGCGGTGGCCGTCACCCGCACGGGAGCGTCGGGATCGGGCCGGTAGGCGGCGGCCGTGCGCGACACGATGGCGGCTGCCTCGCCCATGGGAGCCGCCGCTTCGAGGACGGCATGTCCGGCTTCCGTCAGTTCGAGGCTGTTCGGGCCGCGCTGGAACAGGGTGAGCCCAAAGGTTTCCTCCAGCACCTTGATGCGCCGCGCGATGGTCGGCTGGCTCTGGCCCAGCGCCTTGGCGGCGCTGTTCATCGATCCATGAGCCACCACGGCGAGAAAGATCCGAAGGTCGTCCCAGGATGGTTCGGTGAGAGCGAGGCGGAAGGGATCGAGAGACGAAGGAGCCATGCGAGAATGCTAAAGCGTCGAGCGGGGTTCGGCATAGGGGAATGTTCCAGACTTGGAAGGTGTCCACACCATCACTCAGGGAATATTGCTCCGCAGCCTGCCAGACTTAGAGGAGACCTCTTCAGCTTTGAGGGGGCTCGGGTCTTCACAAACGTGTCCGCTTGCGCGAAAAAGGCCCCTCACCTGGGAAGGACATCCCCAATGCGCCTCATCCGTTAGCGACGCGATCCGACGAACCATTGTGGCCAAGGAGCCACGACTTGTTTGCGCCGAAATATCCGTTTCGGCCGGATCATAACGCATGGATGAAGGAACCATCATGTCTGACAGCAATCGCACCACTGTGCGCGGAACCATCCACTCGGGCCCGTTCGAACTGGCCTATTCCATCGAGGGGCAGGGAACGCCCGCTCTCGTCATCGGAAGCGCAGTCTATTATCCGCGGGTCTTCTCGCAAGATTTGCGCCGATCCCTGAGACTCATCTTCGTCGATCATCGCGGCTTCGCGCAGCCGACGGGCGCATGCACCGCATCCGACTACACCCTTGATATCGTTCTCGACGACATCGATCTCGTGCGGCGGCATCTCGGCTTGGAGAAGGTGATCGTCGTTGGCCATTCCGGCCATGGTTACATGGCGCTGGAATATGCCAAGCGCTACCCACAGCATGTATCCCACGTGTTGATGATCGCCACCGGCCCGAGCCATAGCGCCGCGCATCAGGCAGCGACGGAGCAGTACTGGCAGGAATCCGTCTGCCCGGACCGCAAGGCGAGACTCGATGCCGACCTCGCCGGACTGCCGGCGGAGATTGAAGCCGCACCGGAGAAGCGCTTTGTGACCTTCTGCCTGAGGATGGGGGCGCGAAGCTGGTACGATCACAGCTTCGATGCTGCGCCCCTGTGGGAAGGCGTGCATGTGAACATGCCCGTCTTCGACCATCTCTGGGGCGAGGTGTTCCGCGACATCGATATCGCACAGGGGCTGGAGCATCTCGACATGCGGGTGTTCCTAGGGCTTGGTCGCTACGACTATCTCGTTGCGCCCTATGCCACATGGGCTCCTTACCGCGAACAGTTCAGGGACTTGACGGTTCGCGTGTTCGAGAAGAGCGGGCACACGCCGCAGTTCGAGGAGAGCGGTCTTTTCGACGCGGAACTGCTGCAGTGGCTTTCCAGAAGATAGCGCTCTGAAAGGCATTATGGCCGGGTTGTTCCGGCCATGATGCTGTCAGCTCACGCGCTCAGGGCCGGTCGTGGGTCGACGCGCCTGATCGTACCGCTGCGAGTGGGCGTCCGGCCCGGCTTGCGGGCTGAAGATTCTGCGCCCTCGGCTTCGATGTGCCAGGGCAAGGTGCCGGCAGGAAGGTATCGGCCCATCGCATTGAGCGCCAGCATGGCAAGGGTGACGACGGCTACAATGACGATGGCAACCGCCGAAGCCTGGCTCGCCAAGCCCGCCTCTTCAAGGTTGTAGAGCAGCACCCCGATGGTCTCCGTGCCGGCCGACCAGAGCAGGGCCGAGACGGTAAGCTCGCTGAAGGCGAGCAAGAAGGCCATCAGGCCGCCTGCCACAGCAGCGGGAAGCAGAGAAGGCAGAATGATGTCCGTGAGGCGGCGCGAGAGGCGCGCGCCGTCAAGGGCTGCGGCTTCCTCCTGGGCCATGTCCACTTGCATCATGCCGGCGAGCGCGGGCTTCAGCACAACCGGCAGAAAGCGGGCAAGATAGGCGAACACGATGATCCAGGGCGTCGCATAAAGCGAGATGCCGACGAGTGGCAGAGGCTTCAGGAACAGCAGGATGCATGCAATGGCCAGCACGATACCGGGCAGCACATAGGAAATCTCGAGGAAGGCCGTGGCAACGATCCGCATCGGTCCCATCAATCTGACCAGTCCATAGGCCATCGGGATGGCAAAACACGCGAGCAGGCAGGCCGCACCGCCTGCGTAAAGAAGCGAATTCATGAAAGCCCGGATGGTGACCTCCTGCCGCGCCAGCACCTCGACGAAGTTGTCGAGCGTGATTGTCGCAAACGTCAGCGGCATGCCGTAGGACGGCACGAGGGCTGCAACAAAGAGCGACAGCATCGGCAGCACCAGCGTAACGGCGATCACCGCAATGACGAAAGCCTCCGCTGCCGCGCCGGCGCGTCCCAGCTTCCAGAAGGGCTGGAGAGGAGCATCCTCTTCCAGGAGCACATCGCCCCGGCGGGTCAGGATCTGGCTTGCCGCGACGCACACAATGGCGATGACCGCCACGAGCAGCCCGAGCGCCGCCACGTCGCCGAGGATGCCTGTGCCGAAGCTCGACAGACGGCGGTAGATGAGCACGGGCAGGGTGAGATAGTTCACCGGGGCGCCGAGCAGCGCCGGAATGCCGAAATTGCCTATGCCGGCCACGAAGGCGAGCAGGCCCGCGCTCATGAGATGGGGCCGCAGCAGCGGCAGAAGATGATCGGTCACGATCTTGAGCGGCGGCGAACCGTCCATGCGCGCCGCCTCCACGATGGCGAGCGGAATGCGCTTCAGGCCTGCGCTCATGATTACATAGACGAGAGGCGCGTGGTGCAGCCCCAGCACCAGGATAATGCCGAGGCGTCCCATCATCGGGTTGGCGCTGCCGGCCTCGGGCGCAAGTCCCAGGGTGTTGAGAATCGGAGAGGCCGGGCCTGCAAGGTGCAGGAAGGCGAGCGCGATCACCTGGGGCGAGATCATCAGCGACAGGACGAACAGGAATGACGCGATCCTGCGCCTGCGGATGTCGGTGATGCCGAGCACGAGCGCCATGAGCGTGCCGAGGGGCAGCGCCAGAAGGGTGGAGAAGAAGGCGGTTTCCAGCGAGGCCCATGTGGCGCGGATCGCCGAACGGCTGGCGAGCGCCGCGAGGGCTTTGTCGGGATCTAACACGCCGCCGGGCGCAAGGGCGGTCAGCAGGAGGCGGCCGGCGGGCAGAACGTCGAAGATCACCACGGCCAAAGCAATCGGAGCGAGGAGGCCAAAACCTCCCCGCTCCAGGAACGACTTAGCGTGTATGCGATGTCTCACTGGCCGAAGATGTCGGCGAAGGCCGCCTTGTTCTTGGTCTCGTCGGCCAGCGCCTTGGCGGCGTCGAAGGCCATGACCTTGATCTGCTCGCGCGGCGGGTAGCCGGCGGGCAGGGCGACGGCCGGGTGGGCGGCGATGTAGCCCTGCTTCAGGGCCAGCTCTTGGCCCTCTTTCGAGAGCAGGAAGTTGACGAAGGCGCGCGCAGCCTCCGGGTTCTTCGTGCTCTTGAGAATGGCGATGGGCTCGGACACGGCGGAGACGCCTTCCTTCGGGAACACGAACTCGATCGATGCGCCCTTGGCTTTCTCGCGGATCGGCATGAAATCGACGATGACGCCGTAAAGCTTCTGGCCGCCGGCCACCTGCTTGAGCACATCGCCGTTGCCGCCACCGGCCACCGCGTCGTTGTCCTTCAGGGCCTCGTAATAGTCCCAACCGCCTTCGATGGTGCCCGTGAGCGTCGCGGCATGGATGAGGGCGGCTCCCGAGGTGAGGGGGCTCGGCATGACAAGCTGGCCTTTGACCTCCGGCTTGGTGAGATCGGCCCATGAGGTCGGCTTGAAGCCCGCCTTCGTGTTGTAGGCGATGCCCGTGGTGATCAGCTTGGTGGCGAACCAG
>JAJFBI010000290.1 GCA_020697385.1 Microvirga sp.
GCCGAGGCGGTAGCCCGCAGCGCGCGGGGGGATGCCGACGCGGCAGGGATCGTGTGCACCGCGGCGGCCCCGCATCTCAGCTACCCGGAACTGATCGCCGTCTTCAGGATGCAGGCGCGCCTGCACGATCTCACGATCGTCGATGCTGAGCCGGAAGCCCTCACCCCGGACCGGGGGCTGATCGAAGCCCTATTGATGGACAGCGGCCGGCCGCTCCTCGTTGTCCCGCCAGGGCAGGAGGTGTTCAGCGCCCGCCGCATCATCCTGGCCTGGGACGGCAGCGGGCGGGCTGCCCGCGCGGCGGCCGACGCCCTGCCGTTCCTGCGTGCCGCCGACACGGTGGAGGTGGTCGCCGTGATGGGCGAGAAGGACCTGCCCGCCAGCGTCACCGGTGCCGACATCGCGCCTCACCTGACCCGCCATGGGGTCAACGTGACAGTCCAGACCCTGCCGGCCGTCGGGGGTGACGTCGCCGAGACGCTGCGCAACCACGCCACCCTGACCCATGCCAACATGATCGTGATGGGCGGCTATGTCCACTCGCGGCTGCGCGAACTGGTGTTCGGCGGCGTCACCCAATCCCTGCTGAAGCAGAATCCGGTACCGCTGTTGCTGTCGTACTGAGGGCAGGGCCGGCCTGCCACAGTCTAGCTGCCAATTCGCGCTCACACAGGAGGAACCGCCATGCCCAAGATGAAAGCCGCGATCTTCGTAGAGCCGGGCCGCATCGTTCTGGATGAGAAACCGATCCCAGATGTCGGTCCGCTCGATGCGCTTGTCCGCATCACCACCACGACGATCTGCGGAACGGATGTCCATATCCTCAAGGGCGAGTATCCGGTCGCCCGTGGCCTGACCATCGGACACGAGCCGGTGGGGATAATCGAGAAGCTCGGCTCGGCGGTGCAGGGCTACCGCGAGGGACAGCGCGTGATCGCCGGAGCGATCTGTACGTCCGGCCACAGCCACGCGGCTCTGTGCGGCTGCCACGCCCAGGATGGCCCCGGCACGCGGCACGGGTGGAAGGCCATGGGCGGATGGAAGTTCGGCAACACCATCGACGGCACCCAGGCCGAGTATGTGCTCGTGCCCGATGCCATGGCCAATCTGGCTCCCGTGCCGGACGGGCTCACCGACGAGCAGGTGCTGATGTGCCCGGACATCATGTCGACCGGATTCTCCGGCGCGGAAAGCGGACGGATCCGCATCGGCGACACGGTGGCGGTGTTCGCCC
Source organism: Microvirga sp. (assembly GCA_020697385.1). Lineage (GTDB taxonomy): Bacteria > Pseudomonadota > Alphaproteobacteria > Rhizobiales > Beijerinckiaceae > Microvirga. The sequence goes on from JAJFBI010000290.1 coordinate 1,235, forward strand.
AAGGTCCCATCGGCCTGTGCGCCACGGCCGGCGCGCGGCTCATGGGCGCCACCACCATCATTGCGGTCGAAAGTGTGCCGGCCCGCATGGAGATGGCCCGCCGCATGGGCGCGGATCACGTGGTCGACTTCACGAAAGCCGATCCGGTGGAGGAGATCATGCGTCTCACCGATGGCCGCGGCGTCGACGTTTCCATCGAGGCGCTCGGGCGGCAGGAGACCTTCGAGGGCGCCCTGCGCGTCCTGCGTCCCGGCGGCACGCTCTCATCGCTCGGGGTCTACTCGGGCGATCTCAGGATTCCGCTCGACGGATTCCTGGCCGGGCTGGGTGACCATACCATCCGGACGACGCTTTGCCCGGGCGGCAAGGAGCGCATGCGCCGGCTCATGGACGCCATCGCGTCGGGGCGCGTCGACACGCGCCCCCTGGTGACGCATCGCTTCAAGCTCGATCAGATCGAGGAGGCGTACGATCTCTTCGCCCACCAGCGTGACGGCGTACTGAAGGTCGCTATCACGCCTTAGAGCATCGTGCGGCCCGCTGGGTCCGCCCGAACGATGCTCTCATCCAAGGAGAAAGCATCGGATGGATCCCAAAGTGCAAGTCCACTTTTGGGTCCGATGCTTTAGTGCCCCTCAAGGCGAATGCAACTTCGAGCGGAACGGTATGCTGGCCCGTCGTTGATGGGTCAGATACCGATGCGACGCGTCGGCTCGAAACACAGGATGATGATGGAACAGCGCGAGAAGCCGTGGCACAGCCGGACCTCACGGGAGGTTCTGGAGGAACTCGGGAGTTCGAACGACGGTCTTTCCGCGAGCGAAGCGGCGACGCGCCTGTCCACCCACGGCCCGAACGAGCTACCCGCCACCGCCGGGCGGCCGGCGATCCTGCGCTTCCTGGCACAATTCAACAACGTCCTGATCTACTTCCTGCTCGTCGCCGCCATTGCGGCAGCCGTACTCGGGCACGTTATCGATGCGGCCGTGATCGCCGCGGTCGTGATCGTCAATGCCATCGTCGGCTTCATCCAGGAGGGCAAGGCCGAGAAGGCGCTCAACGCGATTCGCAGCATGATCGCGCCCCATGCCCTCGTTCTTCGCGGCGGGCAGCGCACGAAGGTCGCGGTGCGGGATCTCGTGCCGGGAGACATCGTCTTCCTTGAAGCCGGCGACAAGGTTCCGGCGGACCTGCGCCTGCTGCGCGCCCGCCGCCTGCTCATCGACGAGGCGCTTCTCACCGGCGAGTCGGTGGCCGCCGAGAAGGATGAGGCTCCGGTTCCCGAGGGCGCCAGCCTCGGAGACCGGCGCGCCATGGCGTTCTCGGGTACGCTGGTGGCGGCGGGCCAAGCCACGGGCGTGGTCGTCGAGACCGGCATGGGCACGCAGATCGGCCATATCAGCCGGCTGCTCCAGACCGTGGAACTGCTGAGCACGCCGTTGCTGCGCCAGATCGACCAGTTCGCGCGGCGATTCACCTGGGTCGTCCTGATCGGCGGTGCGCTTCTGTTTGCCTTCTCCGTGCTGGTCCGCGGCTTCGACTGGGTCGAGGCCCTGATTGCGGTGGTGGCCCTCGCGGTCGGCATCGTGCCCGAAGGCCTGCCCGCCGTCATCACGATCACGCTCGCCATAGGCGTCCGGCGCATGGCGGCCCGCAACGCGGTTATCCGCAAGCTGCCTGCCGTCGAGACCCTCGGGGCGACGTCGGTGATCTGTACCGACAAGACCGGAACCCTGACGCGCAACGAGATGACGGCCCGCCGCATCGTCACGCAGGAGCATGAGGTCTTGGCGGGAGGGTCGGGCTACGTGCCCAGAGGGGATCTGACGGCAGCCGGCGGGGATGATCTCGCTGCCTTGGCGGCTTCAGGCGACGTGCTCCGCTGCGGCCTGCTATGCAACGATGCAGAACTGGAGCTGAACGACGGACGCGGGGTCGTCAACGGCGATCCGATGGAAGGCGCGCTGATCGCGCTGGCCATTAAGGCAGGGCTTAACCCTACGCATGCGCGCGCCGAGTGGCCGCGCGTAGACGAGATCCCCTTCGACGCCGCCCACCGTTTCATGGCGACCCTGCATACCGGTCCGGCTGGAGAGACCGTGGTGTTTGTCAAGGGCGCGGCCGAGGCCCTGTTCGCCATGGCTCCCGGCTCGCTCGATGCCGCGTTCTGGAACACTCGCATCGCGGCCGCGGGAGCAGAGGGAGAGCGTGTGCTGGCCTTCGGCATGAAGCGCCTGCCTAAGCCGAAGGAGCGCCTGGACTTCGACGATGTCACGGATGGTGTCGAGTTCCTCGGGATTGTCGGGTTCATCGATCCGCCGCGGCCGGAGGTGGCGGAGGCCATCGCCCAGTGCCGCGCGGCCGGCATCGCCGTGAAGATGATCACCGGCGACCATGTGGCCACGGCGCTGGCGATCGCCCGTCAGCTCAACCTGGCCAGCGATCCGCAAGCGGTCACGGGCTCCGAGATCGAGGCGATGTCCGATGCGGAACTTCAGAAGATCGTCGAGCGTGTCTCGGTCTTCGCCCGCACGAGCCCTGAGCACAAGCTGCGCATCGTGCGCGCCCTCCAGGCGAACGGCCACATCGTCGCCATGACCGGCGACGGAGTCAATGATGCGCCGTCGCTGCGGCAGGCCGATGTGGGCACCGCGATGGGCATCAAGGGAACCGAGGCTTCGAAGGAAGCCGCCGAGATGGTGCTGCTCGACGACAACTTCGCGTCCATCGTCAACGCGGTCAGCGAAGGCCGGACGGTCTACGACAACATCCGCAAAGTGATCTCCTGGGAGATCCCCACCAACGGGGCCGAGACGCTCGCGGTCGTGCTCGCCATCCTGGTCGGGTTCAGCCTGCCCATGTCGGCGACGCAGATCCTCTGGGTCAACCTGATCCTGGCCTCGACGCTGGGTCTCGTGCTCGCCTTCGAGCCGCCGGAGCCCGGCGTCATGCGCCGTCGACCGAGGTCGGCCAAGGCGCCGCTGCTCTCGCCTTTCCTCCTCTGGCGGGTCGTGATTGTCTCGGTATTGCTTGCGGCTGCGTCCCTGGGACTTTTCTTCTACACGCTGGCCGACGGCCGGGACGTTGAGACGGCGCGCACGATGGTGGTCAACATGTTCGTCGTGGGTGAGATCTTCTATCTCTTCAACGTGCGCTATCTCCACATGACGTCTTTCTCCTGGCAAGGTGTCCTTGGCACGCCGGTCGTGCTCATCGCCATCGGGGTGCTCGTCGTCGCCCAGTTGATGTTCACCTATGCGCCGTTCATGCAGGCCCTGTTCGAGACCCGGCCGCTTTCCTTGGCGGACGGAGTCCTGATCGTCGTCATCGGCGCCTGTCTCATGATTCTCCTGGAGGGCGAGAAGCTCCTGATGCGCCGGCTCGGCTGGTTCGAGGAACTGAACGAATGAAGCCTCCCCGACGAACGGAGCTGCGCCCCGCCGCGCGTTTCGCTGTCAGACGCCGCTGGGGATCGGGCTCACCATCGTTGAACGCGGACCCAGAGATCCGCACGATGCCTGGCCTCAAGATAGGCTCACTGAGCTGAACGGTCCGTAATTTTCTGCGGATGGCAACCTTTCCAGAAAACGGCAAAGGTCAGGAGACCCTACAGCAGCATTGCGATGACCAGCCTCGG
>JAJFBI010000291.1 GCA_020697385.1 Microvirga sp.
ATCCGCGATGCCGAGTCGCGGCTCGACGCTTATCCGCACCAACTCTCCGGCGGCCAGCGCCAGCGCGTGATGATCGCCATGGCGCTCGCCAACGAGCCCGACCTCTTCATCGCCGATGAACCCACGACGGCGCTCGACGTGACGGTGCAGGCGCAGATCCTCAAGCTGCTGGCCGAGTTGAAGAGCAGGCTCAACATGTCGATGCTCTTCATCACGCATGACCTCGGCATCGTGCGCAAGATCGCCGACCGGGTCTGCGTGATGTTCAAGGGCAAGATCGTCGAGCATGGAACGGTCGAAGAGGTCTTCGGCAACCCGCAGCACCCCTACACGCAGCGTCTCCTGGCGGCAGAGCCCAAGGGCCGCGCGAATCCCGTTCCGCACGATGCGCCGGTCATTGTCGAGGCCGGGCCGATCAAGGTCTGGTTTCCGATCAAGCGCGGCTTCTTCCAGAAAACCGTCGGCCATGTGAAGGCGGTGGACGGCGTATCCGTGCGGGTGCGCCGGGGCGAGACGGTGGGCGTGGTGGGCGAGTCAGGCTCCGGTAAGACCACGCTGGGGCTGGCGATCCTGCGCCTCGTGCAGTCGGAAGGCCCCGTCGTGTTCCTCGGAAAACGCATCGACGGCATGCGCGCCAGCGACATCCGCCCGATGCGCAAGAACCTTCAGGTGGTGTTCCAGGATCCTTACGGCTCCCTCTCGCCGCGCATGTCGATTGCGGAAATCGTCGAGGAGGGGCTTCTCGTCCAAAACAAGTCCCTCTCCTACGCGCAGCGCCGCGATGTGGTGGCAAAAGCCCTGCAGGATGTGGGCCTGGATCCTGCCACCATGGACCGCTACCCGCACGAGTTCTCCGGCGGCCAGCGCCAGCGCATCGCCATTGCCCGCGCCATGGCGCTTGAACCGCAGTTCATCATGCTCGACGAGCCGACTTCGGCCCTCGACATGTCCGTGCAGGCGCAGATCGTGGAGCTGCTGCGCGACCTGCAGAAGAAACGCGATCTCGCCTACATGTTCATCAGCCACGATCTGAAGGTAGTGCGGGCGCTCGCCAACCACGTGGTCGTGATGCAGAACGGCCAGATCGTCGAGGAGGGATCGGCCGAGAGCATCTTCGAAGCGCCGCGCACCGACTACACCAAGGCGCTCTTCGCCGCTGCCTTCAATCTCGAGACGGCGGCCTCGAACGCGGTCAGGGAATAGGGCCTCAAGGTTCGACCATGCCTGCGCATCATCATTCGGCCAGCCATTCCCATCACGGTCACTCCCATGCTCCCCGGGCGAGTTACGGGCGTGCCTTCGCCATCGGCATCGTTCTCAACCTGGGCTTCGTGATCATTGAGGCCGGCTATGGATTCTGGGCCGATTCCATGGCTCTGCTCTCGGATGCCGGGCATAACTTAGGCGATGTGCTCGGCCTTGCCATCGCCTGGGGCGCCGCGCTTCTGGCAAAACGCAGCCCGACGGAACGCTTTACTTATGGCCTGCGCTCCAGCTCCATTCTGGCGGCGCTTTTCAACGCGCTTCTTCTGCTCGTCGCCGTCGGCGGAATCGCGTGGGAATCCATCGAGCGCCTGATCGAGCCCACGCCTGTCGCGGCCGTCACCGTGATGATCGTGGCGGGCATCGGCATTCTCGTGAACGGCTTCACGGCCTTCCTCTTCATGGGGGGCCAGAATGATCTGAACATCCGCGGCGCCTTCCTGCACATGGTGGCGGATGCTGCCGTGTCGCTCGGTGTCGTGCTCGGCGGTCTTGCCATTCTTTGGACGGGCGCGAATTGGATCGACCCGGTCTTGAGCCTCGTCATCGCTGGGGTCATCCTCTGGAGCACTTGGGGCTTGCTGAACCAGTCCCTGACCCTGTCGCTTCATGGTGTGCCGCGCGACATCGCGGTCCCCGATGTCAGGAAAGCCCTCGAACGCATGCCCGGGGTCGCCCGCGTTCATCACCTGCACGTCTGGGCCGTGAGCACGAGCGAGACGGCGCTGACCGCCCACCTCGTCATGCCGGATGGACATCCCGGCGACCGCTTCCTGGCCGAAGCGCAACAGGAACTGAAGGAGCATTTCGGCATCAGGCATATGACCCTGCAGATCGAAATCCACCGACCTGCCGCCCATGAGCATGACCCGGATTGCCCGCTGGAACACCCCCACCAGGGCCACAATCATGGGGGGCACCACCCTCATGAGGGGCCATCGCATCTTTTACCGCAATGACGTATCAGTCGCGATTCTCGTAGTTTGAGGAACTGGAACCAATGCCCCGCGCTCTTCTCATCGTGCTGGATTCCGTCGGTATCGGCGGGGCGGAGGATGCCGACGCCTATGGCGATGCTGGCGCCGACACGCTCGGGCATATCGCAGAAGCCTGCGCCGAGGGGCGCGGCGATCAGGCCGGCCTGCGCCGGGGGCCGCTTCATCTGCCGCATCTGACGGCTCTTGGCCTCGGGCTTGCCTGCGAGGCCTCGACGGGGCGCATGCCGCCGGGCCTTGCCCCACAGGGGCCGCTGAAAGGCGCCTGGGGCTATGGCGTCGAGACATCCAAGGGCAAGGATACGCCTTCGGGCCATTGGGAAATCTCCGGCGTCCCCGTGACCTTCGACTGGGGCTATTTCCCCAATACGATCCCGACCTTTCCTGAGGCACTGACGACGGCGCTCATCGAGCGTGGCAATCTGCCCGGCATTCTGGGAAACAAGCACGCGTCCGGCACCGCCATCATCGATGAGTTCGGCGCGGAGCACATGCGCACCGGCAAGCCCATCGTCTACACCTCCGTCGACAGCGTGCTGCAGATTGCCGCCCACGAGGAGAGCTTCGGGCTGGAGCGGCTCTACGAATTGTGCCGGATCGGGCGCGAGCTCTGCGACGAATACAAGATCGGCCGCGTGATCGCCCGCCCCTTCGTGGGCTCCCCCGAGGCAGGCTTCAAGCGCACCGGCAACCGCAAGGATTTCGCCACGCCGCCGCCATCCGACACCATCCTCGACGCGCTGACCAAGGCGGGCCGCTCCGTCGTCACCGTCGGCAAGATCGGCGACATCTTCGCCCATCGCGGCACGGGGCAGGAGATCAAGCCGAACGGCAACGACGCCTGCCTGTCGGCCGCCATCGGGGCGATGAAGGATCTGCCCGATGGCGGCTTCGTCTTCGCCAACCTCGTGGACTTCGACAGCGAATTCGGTCACCGCCGCGACATTCCCGGCTATGCGGCAGCGCTTGAAGCCTTCGATCGGCGCGTTCCGGAGATAGAAGCTGCTCTGCGCGAGGGCGATCTCGTCATCATCACGGCGGATCACGGCAATGACCCCTCCTGGCGCGGCACGGACCATACCCGAGAGCATGTGCCGATCCTGAGCTTCGGAGCAGGGATGAAGCAGGGCGTTATCGGACGGCGTGAAAGCTTTGCAGATATCGGCGCAAGCGTGACAGCACATCTCGGATTGAGGCCCTCCGGTATAGGTCTGTCATGGTTGTGAGGTGATCGCCCTGGCGTCCTGCAACCGGCCGGAAGGGTGACAATAGCCTTGTGACACGATACTGATGCGCTGCTCGAAATGAGATTTCATATCAGAGGCCGATATGGCACAGAGCATCAGCTCGACGCTTCTCCTGATCATCTTGTCTGTCGCGGGTCTGTTTGCCCCTATTCAGGCGACCCGGACGATGGGTGCCGCCCAAGCACAGGAAAAGGAAGAGGCGGACGAAGCCTATGAAGAATTGCCGCCTCTCACCAAGGACGGTATCGACCTCTATCTGCGTGTGATGCGGACTGCTGCCGACCGCATGAAGCGGCTGCCGCCACAGGATCAGGCGCTCATCAAGAAGATGACGAACATGAACTCCTGGAAGGGTGGTCCTCCAACATCCAGCGAGCTTGACCGTTACTATCAGCTCACCAGCATGGATGAGACCATCGCGCAGGAGATGGGCGTAAGCGACGCCTATCAGGCGGCACGCGGCAAGGTCACGGATCAAGCGTCGATCTGCCCGGCACCCTGCGGCGAGTCGGAAGGGGAAAGTGGAACCCCACCTGAAAGCAGCATGAGCACGGCAGAGGAAAAGCAGCTGGAGGCTGAGCAAGCCTTGGTCAAGCCGCATCTGGACGAGATCAGGAAGCTTGAGGCGCAGGTTCGGCCATCCGTTCACCTGCGGTGAAAGTTGCAGTTCAAAAGCATGCAGGATTGCCACCATTGACGGCTCCGCAACTTTAGATCACTCTCCCATAGATCGTATGGAGGCTCTCCGACGATCGGTCGAGGGAGTCTTCCCGTTCTCGCGTGGAAGATTGTTCATGAGCTCGCCCAACCGCTCGACGCATATCCGGCTCACCTCCCATCCCGAGCCGAACGCAGGCACCATCAAGCATCCGATCAAGTGGGGAGCCAAAGACCCGAAGGAGCGCGGGCCGATCATCGGCAGCGTCACCAATCCGGCCGACCGCAACGTGATCGGCGCCCATGGCGGCTCCTATTCGCTCTACCGGGCGCTTGCCATCTCGGCCCGGGCGATGAATCCGCTGTCGCGGCCCGATCTTCACAATACCCATCCGACCGCGGAGATCGGCCCGCACCCGCAATGGTTCGATCCGGGCAAGATCGTGTCGCTCGACCCCTGGGGGCACATGGTCGGTCAGATCTTCCGGGACGACATTGCCGGCGGCGTCGATATCCGCCCGAGCATCGCCGTGACCAAGGCCCGCCTCAACATGCCGGAGATCCTCTCGGCCATGGGGGCGAAGCGCTTGCACGCCGATGGCGGCTTCCTGCATGAATCCGGCGACATCTCCGTCACGAAGATCGCGGTCGATCCGGTGTGGTACCTGCCCGGCATCGCCGAGCGCTTCGGCTGCTCGGAAGGCGAG
>JAJFBI010000004.1 GCA_020697385.1 Microvirga sp.
TGCGCGGTGGCCAATTGATTGCGGGCTTCCTCGAGCTTCTTCTTGAGGTCGGCCGCAGTGCCGAGCTTGTCCTTCTCGGCCTTCCAGCGGGCCGTGATAGAAGCCGACTGCTCCTCCAGGTCCGCCAGCTCCTTGGTGAGGCGTTCGAGACGATCCTTGGATGCCGAGTCGGTCTCCTTCTTCAGGGCCTCCTGCTCGATCTTGAGGCGCACGATCTCACGGTCGATGTTGTCGAGCTCCTCCGGCTTCGAGTCGACCTGCATGCGCAGGCGCGACGAAGCTTCGTCGACGAGGTCGATAGCCTTGTCCGGAAGGAACCGGTCGGTGATGTAGCGGTTCGACAGCGTCGCGGCCGCAACCAGCGCCGAGTCGGTGATGCGCACGCCGTGATGCTGCTCGTACTTCTCCTTGAGGCCGCGCAGGATCGACACGGTGTCCTCCACCGTGGGCTCGCTCACGAAGACCGGCTGGAAACGACGGGCGAGCGCCGCGTCCTTCTCCACGTGCTTGCGGTATTCGTCCAACGTGGTCGCGCCGACACAGTGCAGCTCGCCGCGGGCGAGCGCGGGCTTCAACAGGTTCGACGCATCCATTGCACCGTCGGCCTTGCCGGCGCCCACGAGCGTGTGCATCTCGTCGATGAACAGGATGATGCCGCCCTCGGCCGACGTGACTTCGCTGAGCACCGCCTTCAGGCGCTCCTCGAACTCGCCGCGATATTTGGCACCCGCAATCAGCGCGCCCATGTCGAGGGCGAGAAGCTGCTTGTCCTTCAAGCTCTCCGGCACGTCGCCGTTGACGATGCGCAGCGCGAGGCCCTCCACGATGGCGGTCTTGCCGACGCCGGGCTCGCCGATGAGAACCGGGTTGTTCTTGGTGCGGCGCGAGAGCACCTGGATGGTGCGGCGGATCTCCTCGTCGCGGCCGATCACCGGATCGAGCTTGCCGTCGCGGGCCGCTTCCGTGAGGTCGCGCGCGTATTTCTTCAGCGCGTCATAGGCATTCTCCGCCGTCGCGTTGTCGGCGGTGCGGCCCTTGCGCAGGGTGTTGATGGCGGTGTTGAGCCCTTGAGCGGTCACGCCGGCCTGGGCCAGGATTTTTCCGGCGTCCGAGTCCTTCTCGACGGCCAACGCCAGCAGCATCCGCTCGACGGTGACGTAAGAATCGCCCGCCTTCTCGGCGGCCTTCTCGGCGGTGTCGAAGAAGCGCATCAGGTCACGGGTGGCCTGCGGCTGCGCGGCGGAGCCGGACACCTTCGGCTGCTTGGCGAGCCATTGCTCGACCGCCGCATGCGCGTCGCGGGAGCGCCCGCCCGCCCGGTCGATGAGACCGGCACAGAGGCCTTCCGGATCGTCCAGCAGAACCTTTAAGACATGGCCCGGCGACAGCTGCGGATGGCCCTCGCGCATGGCGAGATTCTGCGCCGCCTGAACGAAGCCCCGGGCGCGTTCGGTGTATTTTTCGAAATTCATCAATCATCCCTCCTCAGATCCCTCTGCCCTCCTAGAGGCACAGATAGACCCTGCGATGTCGGACCCTCCTCAAGAGGCATCCGCTCCCGCTTAATTGGTGTGTCCCATTCGCCACAACAAGAGGGGGAACCTGCTCGCAGTGCTGGCATTGACCCCACGATACTTTGAGGAGGTTTCCATGACACGCGACCCGCGCTCAGAGGCCGAGAAAGCCCGTGCCGACCTGGCCCGCAATGCGGAGATGGGTCTGGGCGTGCCGCAAAGCCCGATCGAGCAGCAGCCCTCCGTCACGCCGGAAACCTTCGGCGACACGACCGAGAACGGCCGGGTGCGCTCGAACCTGGACGAGACGCCCGAACGGATCGCCGAGAGCCGCGACATCGGCGATTCCACCGGCACCATCGCGACCTCCCGGGACATTCCTGTTTCGCGTCAGAACGTCAAAGCCCCGCCGACCCATCGCAGCGACGAAGAGGATGGTGTCCTCTCCCGCGCCAAGGAGTAAAACAACATGGCTCTTTCCGATCTCTTTGCCCGTCTCAACCCGAAGAAGCGCAAGGCCGAACAGGCTGAGAAAGCCCGCCAGGAACTGGTGGCCAATGCCGAGAAGGCATTGCGCATGAAGCAGGAGGCAGGCCCCCAAGCCCATATCCCAGAGCATCAGACCGCCCACGAGGGCATGCACCAGGATCCCCATCAGGTGGAGATCGACGCCTCTCGCGGCCGGGAAGCCGGCTTTACGCCCCAGCTGAAGCGTTCGAAGGTGGCCCGCTCGGGGGACGCCTCGTAATCTCGACTTCACTCGACCGAAAATAACGAAGCCCTGCCAAATGGCAGGGCTTTTTCGGGGCATTGCCACCCAACCGATTCGAGGCGCGTGTCTCCTGCGGCAGGATGCTTCCGCTCAATCCCGTTCATAAGTGCGCGGCAGAAGCTGCTGGAACTTCTGCCTGATGATGCCGTAGCACTCGCATGCGGCCGCCTCGAGGCCCGGTCGATCCGTAACTGTGATGACGCCTCTGCCCTGGCGGATCAGGCCCTTGTCCTGGATCGTGCGGGCGACGTCACTGACCGTCGAGCGCTGCACCCCGAGCATCTCTGCCAGGAACTCATGGGTGAGCGGCAGGTCAGACTGGCCTGCCCTGTCCTGGCTCATGAGAATCCAGCGGCAGCAACGGACTTCCACGCTGTGAACAGCATTGCAGGCCACGGTTTGGAGGGTCTGGGCAAACAGCGCTTCCGTAAAACGCAGAACGAGCCTTTGGATTTCCGGCCGCGCCGCCATGGCCTCGTGCATCTTGCTGAGTTCGATTCGGGAGGCCGAACCTCTCATCTGGACCATGTAGCGCCCGAACGACTGGCGGGTCACAAACGCGCTCACCAGGCCGAACAATCCCTCACAGCCGAAGGTCGCCATTTCGACAGACCTTCCATCATGCATGATGGTAACGAGGGACACCATCGCATCGTGAGGAAAGTACGTATGCACGATAGTCTCGCCAGCCTCGTAGACGATCTGACCTCTCGGCAGGTCGAGCATGGTGAGATGCGGCTCCAGAAACGCGAAATCCTCCGGCGCCAGAGCGGCCAAGAGCCGGTTGTCCTGATGCTGCGGAGTTCTCCGAACCTGTACCATGGCAGAGGCCCCGATCCAGCCGGAATAAGCCCCATGGTATCTAACGCACTGAGAGGGAAGTCCGGTCCACAGGCTGATGAATTCTCAAGGCATCAGGACGGGAAGCCGGGTATGGCACTCGTACCTGCCTTGCTCGACTTAAGCTGAGACCGTATCCATGGCTTCATGACCATCCGCATCGCCTCCCTCCAGCGCTATCCGGTGAAGGGCCTGTCGCCCGAATCCTTGTCTTCGGTCACCCTCACCAAGGGGAACTACTTTCCCGGCGACCGGCTGTTCGCCATCGAGAACGGCCCGGCCGGGTTCGAGCCGCACAACCCGCAGCATCAGCCCAAGATCAAGTTCCTGATGCTGATGCGGAACGAGAGCCTGGCGCGGCTGAGAACCCGCTACATCGATTCCATCACGACCCTGTTCATCGAGCAGGGCGGCCGCGAGGTGGCGCGCGGCGATCTCTCGACCCCCGGAGGGCGGCTTGCCATCGAGGCCTTCTTCCGCCGCTTCATGCCCAAGGAACTGCGCGGCCCGCCGAAGGTGCTCGCCGCACCCGACGGCTTCCGCTTCACCGATTCCCGGCGCGGCTTCGACTCGCTCATCAATCTGGCGAGCGTGCGGGAGCTGGAAAACGTGGTCGGCGGCGCCATCGATCCGCTGCGCTTTCGCGGCAACATCCATGTGGAGGGCCTTAAAGCCTGGGAGGAGTTCGATCTCGTCGGACAGGTGCTCACGGCGCCCTCGGGCCTGCGCCTGAAGGTCACCAAGCGCATCGAGCGCTGCGCCGCCACCAATGTGGACCCGGACACAGGCATCCGCGATCTGGAGATCCCCAAGAGCCTGATGAAGGCCTATGGCCATTTCGACTGCGGCATCTATGCCGAGGTGGTGGGCGACGGTTCGCTCGAAGCAGGCGGAAGCCTGGAGCGGGAGCAGGCGGAACTGGCGCTGTAATCCCTGCAACAGACAATAAAAAAGGGAGAGCCGGGGCTCTCCCTTTTCGTTTCATGTGATCGCACAGCCTTACTCGGCGGCCGGGGTCTCGGCCGGATCCGGAATGAAGCCGGGGTTCTCGGCGTTGGCCGCATCGATCATTTCCTGGCGGGTGCGGCGGCGGCGGCGCGGACGGGCTGCCGCCTCGTCGTTGGCCGCTTCCTGCATCACCGGCGCGGGGGCAGGGGCCTCGGCCTCGGCAGCCACGGGAGCGGGCGCGCGGACCGGGTTCGTCAGGAAAGCCGGCAGGGTGGCCTGCTCGGGCGCGTCGGCCTCATCGCGGCGCCGGTCGCGCGGGAAGCGCTCGCGACGCTCCGGACGGTCCTGGCGCTCGAAGCGGTCATTGCGCTCCGGCCGATCCTGGCGCTCCGGACGATCAGTGCGTTCGGGACGGTCGCCGCGATCCTGGCGGTCGTTGCGTTCAAAGCGGGCAGGGCGCTCATTGCGCTCGCCGTTCTCCGAACGAGGCTCGAAGGGCTGCTCGTCACGGGGCTGGAAGTCCTGGCGCGGGCCGCGGTCGCGGGGCTGGAAGCGCTCGCGACGGTCACCGCGATCCTGGCGATCGCCACGATCCTGGCGGTCACCGCGATCGGGACGATCGCCGCGGTCCTGCCGCTCGCCGCGATCTTGGCGATCACCCCGGTCCTGGCGGTCGTTGTTACGGTCGAAGCGCGGCTGGCGCTCGGCCCGGTTTTCGTAGGGCTGCGGCTGGGAGCCGAAATCGCCCTCGTCGCCGTTGCCGAAATCCTGGCCGCCGCTCGCACGCTCGAAGCTCGGGCGCTCACCCTGGGTGAAGCCTTCTTCCTCGTTGCCGTCCTCATCGAAGGACCGCTGCTGCTGCTGGTAGCCATACTGCTCGCGCAGCTGCTCCTGGGCGGCCGCGATGATGCGGAAATAATGCTCGGCGTGCTGGAAGTAGTTTTCGGCCGCCACCGGGTCGCCGCTGGACTGCGCATCGCGGGCGAGCTGGCTGTACTTCTCGGCGATATGCTGAGCCGTGCCGCGGATCTTCACGTCCGGGCCGTTCGACTCGTAGCTCTTGGTCAGGGGATTGGGCCCCTTGTTGTTGTTACTGCGGTTGTTGGTGTTACGACCGCGCATACGCCTGTTTTGTCCTGGTCTCATTTTCGCTCTACGAGCCTCGCTGGTTCTTTAAAGCCCACGCGATATGCAAGCCAATATTCAACGAACGGGCTCAACGCCCACCGTTCGCGTGGCAAACCGTCTGTCGTTCAGCCATAGCCTTCAAGAAGCTTGGCCATCCTTCAGTGTCGGGTTCAGGTGATCGCGCCAGGCCGTTTCGTTCAAAAGCCCCTGCCTGCGCGATTGATATCGTTTGGTCTTCCGGCATGTCCCCAAGGGACCACCGATTTGTTTAGACCGAGGACGATCTCTACCCTGAATCTAGCGGGTTCCTCTCGGTCCAACAAGGGCTATTTCCGACTTTATCCCATCCTGGGGCAAGAAAGCCTCACCCGGGCCATCACAATCGCTTCATGGCGACGCAGCGCGGGTTGTTTGATAGGTCGTGTGCGATCCGCAGGATTTCAAGGCCATGGAGCCCCGCCAAGCGCGACAGGGCCTCGGCCTGATCGTAGCCGATCTCGACCACCACCAGCCCTCCGGGAGCCAACAGCCGCTCCGCCTCGGTCAGGAGGATCCGGTAGGGCTCCAGCCCATCCGGTCCGCCGTCGAGAGCCAGTCGCGGGTCGTGGTCCCGTACCTCTTCGTCCAGGGTCGGGATCACCCCGGATGCGATGTAGGGCGGGTTCGAGACGATCAGGTCGAATCGGCCCGCAATCGCATCGGCCCAGCGGGACAGGGCGAAATGACAGCGGTTGCCGACCCGGTTACCAGCCGCATTGGCACGCGCTGTCACAAGGGCACCAAAGGACAGGTCGACGCCCAGGCCGGTGGCCTGCGGCAGCTCGTGCAGGAGCGCGACGAGGATGCAGCCGGAGCCGGTGCCGAAGTCCACGATCCTCAGAGGCGCCTGACGGTCGGGGAGCAGGGCGAGCGCGGTTTCGACCAGGGTCTCGGTATCCGGCCGAGGCACCAGCGTCTCCGGGGAGAGCCGGAAGGGCAGGCCCCAGAACTCCCGCTCCCCGACGATCCTGGCGACCGGTTCATGGTTCAGGCGGCGTTCGGCGAAGGCGGCGAGGGTTGTCGCCTGCTCCGGCGTCAGGGGAGTGTCAGGCCAGGTGATAAGATCTGTCGCTGAAATGCCAATTGCTGTCAGAAGGAGTAGCCGGGCGTCCAGGGCTGCGGTGTCGAACCCGGCCTCGCTGAGGGTTCGGCGCAGCTCCCTCAGGGCTTCAGTGCGGGTTTTCAAGGGTTCCGGCCCTGCCGGTAGAGTTCCAGCCGCTCGTCCAGGGTGCCGGTATGCAGCTCGAACAGGTGGTTGTCATCGTCGTAGAAATAGAGCGAATGGCCTTCGCCCTCGACCCGGGGTCGGGACTCGCGGAGCTCCAGCCCCAGCGCTTCGATCCTGGCCCTGTATTCACCGATGGCGGAGGCCGGGATCTTGAAGGCGATGTGGTTGTAGCTGCGGCTGGGCAGGCTCTCGCCCTCCATCACGGCGATCCAGATCCCGCCCACGTCGAAGAACTTTTCGCGGGAGAGGGAGAAGGTATCGTGGCCGGATGAATAGATTTCCCGGCCGCCAAGCGCCTGCTCAATGATGGCGGTCATGCGGTCGAGGTCGCGGGCAATCAGGGTGATGTGGCTGAGGCCCTCAATCTTGCCCTCGATCCTCCCTTCGCTCATGCCGCCTGGTCCTGGGCGGCGAGCTGGGCTGCCTGGTGCTCGGTCACGAGGGCGTCGATCAGCTCGTCGAGCGCATTGCCGGCCATCACCTCCTCAAGCTTGTAGAGGGTCAGATTGATGCGGTGGTCGGTCACGCGGCCCTGCGGGAAGTTGTAGGTGCGGATGCGCTCGGACCGGTCGCCGGAGCCCACCTGCGCCTTGCGGTCGGCCGCGCGTGCGGAATCCTTGGCGGTGCGTTCGGCGTCATAGAGCCGGGCGCGCAGCAGGGCCATGGCGCGAGCGCGATTCTTGTGCTGGGAGCGCTCGTCCTGAACGAACACCACCATCCCGGTGGGAATATGGGTGATGCGGATCGCCGATTCGGTCTTGTTCACGTGCTGGCCGCCCGCACCCTGCGCCCGCATGGTGTCGATCTTCAGGTCGGCATCGTTGAGCACGATATCCACGTCCTCGGCTTCCGGCAGCACGGCGACCGTGGCGGCGGAGGTGTGGATGCGCCCTTGCGTTTCCGTGTCCGGAACGCGCTGGACCCGGTGGACGCCGCTCTCGAACTTGAGCCGGGCGAACACGCTCCGACCCTTGATCTCGACCACCACTTCCTTGTAGCCGCCGGCCGTGCCCTCGCTCTCCGAGACGATCTCGACCTTCCAGCCTTTCAGGTCCGCATAGCGGGTGTACATGCGCAGCAGATCTCCGGCGAAGAGGGCTGCCTCGTCGCCGCCGGTGCCGGCGCGGATTTCCAGGATGGCGCTCTTCTCGTCCGCCTCGTCCTTGGGCAGCAGCATCAGGCGCAGGTCCTGTGCGGCCTTCTCCAGATCCTCCCGAGCCTGGGGCAACTCGTCCTCGGCGAGCGAGCGCATCTCGGAATCCATCGCAGGATCGTCGAGCATGGCCTGGAGACCATGGAGGTTGTCCTCCATGGCCCGATAGGCGCGGATGGCCTCCACCACGCCATCGAGTTCGGCGAGCTCGCGGGAGAGCGACACGAAGGTCTCCGGGTCGGGCCCGGCATTGAGCGTCGCCGTGATGATGTCATGGCGGGCGAGAATAGCGTTCAGGCGATCAGAGGGAGGGGCAATCGACATCAGACCGGAATACCACGGGTTTCCGCAAAATGGGCAAGCTTCGGGCGCAGCGTTTGGCCGCCCCCGGCATGTTTGAGTTCCTCGCGGATCAGGGCACTGACCTCCGCGGCGTTCATCTCCAGCAGCATGGCCTTGACCGGGCCGATGGAGGCCGGGGACATGGACAGGGAACGGAATCCCAGGCCGATCAGCGCCATGGCCTCAAGCGGCCGTCCGCCGACCTCGCCGCAGACCGTCGCCTGGCAGCCGGAAGCCTCGGCGTGCTCGGCCACCATGCTCAGGGCCCGCAGCATGGGGGCGCTCAAGGGGTCGAAGCGGTCGGCCACGCGCCGGTTCTCGCGGTCGCTGGCAAAGAGGAACTGCATCAGGTCATTCGTGCCGAGCGAGATGAAATCGGCGCTTTCGCAGATTTCCTTGAGCTGGAACAGGAGCGAGGGCACCTCCAGCATCACGCCGAGCTTCAGGTCCGACGGCAACGGGTGGCCGTGGTTGGCGAGGTGGATCTTCTCCCGCTCCACATATTCCTTGGCGCGATCGAACTCGTCGCAGGTCGCCACCATAGGGAACATGATCTTCAGAGGCCGTCCGGCTGCGGCTTTCAGCAGGGCGCGGATCTGGGCGCGCAGCAGGCCCGGGCGGTCGAGGCCGATGCGGATGGCGCGCCAGCCGAGGGCCGGGTTCTCCTCCTCGACGGACTGCATGTAGGGCAGGATCTTGTCGCCGCCGATGTCGAGGGTGCGGAAGGTGACGGGCCGGTTGCCGGCTTCCGCGAACACGGTGCTGTAGAGCGCCTGCTGCTCGGAGGCCGAGGGCATGCGCTCGGCGATCATGAACTGCAGCTCGGTGCGGAACAGCCCGACGCCCGCAGCGCCCGTCTCGGCCAGATGCGGCAGGTCGACCACAAGGCCGGCATTGAGTTGCAGGGTGATCTCGACACCGTCCTTGGTCACGGACGGCACGTCCCGCAGCTTGAGATACTGCTCCTGCCGGCGGGCGCGCAGCCGCGCCTTTTCGGCATAGGCGGCCTCCACGTCCGGGTTGGGGCGGATCTGCACCTCGCCCGCGGCGCCATCCACGATGATGGCATCGCCCTGTTCCGTGAGCGAGGTGGCGTTCGACACCTCGCCCACCGCCGGGATGCCGAGGGCCCGCGCGACGATGGCGATGTGACTCGTCGGCCCGCCTTCTTCGAGCACGAGCCCGCGCAGGCGCGATCGGTCGTAGTCGAGGAGGGCGGCCGGGCCCATGGACCGGGCCACGATGATGGCGTTCTCGGGGAGGTTCTCGCGCTCCGTAACGAAGTCGCGCCCCACCAGCCGGTGGAGCAGGCGGTTGGCGAGATCGTCGAGGTCGTGCAGGCGTTCGCGCAGGTAGGGATCCGTCTGGCGCAGCATGCGGGCGCGGTTGTCGGATTGCACCCGTTCCACGGCCGCTTCCGCCGTCAGGCCCGACGTCACCGCCTCGCGCATGCGCCGGAGCCAGCCCTGGTCGTGGGCGAACATGCGAAAGGTCTCCAGAACCTCCCGGTGCTCGCCGTGATGGGCGACGTCGCCGCGCTCGATGAGTTCGTCGATGGACAGGCGCACCTCGCCGATGGCGGCATCGAGCCGCTTCAGCTCCGCCTCGATGTTCTCGGCAATGAGGTTCTTGACCACCACCCTGGGCTCGTGGAGCACCACATGGCCGAGGCCCACGCCGTCGGCGAGCGCAACGCCCTTCTGGTAGACCGGACGGCGAAGCGCGATGCCGGTCTCGACCGGCGCCAAGGCCTGCAACTCGCCCGTGGCAAGCATTTCGGCCACCACCATGGCGGTGGTCTGAAGGGCCTCGACCTCTTCCTCGGTGTAGACCCGGTAGGTGCGGTTCTGGACGACCAGAACGCCGAGCGTGTTGCCGGCGCGCAGCAGCGGCACGCCCAGGAAGGCGTGGTAGATCTCTTCGCCCGTCTCGGGTTTGTAGGAGAAGGCCGGGTGGCTCTGGGCGTCGGACAGGGCCAGGGGCTCGGCCGTCGAGGCGATGAGGCCGACGAGGCCCTCGCCCGAGCGCATGATGGTGAGGTGGACGGCCTCCCGGTTCAGGCCCTCGGTGGCGAAAAGTTCGAGCACGCCGTCGCCGCGCATGACGTAGACGGAGCACACCTCCGCCACCATGTTCGCGGCGATCTGGGTGACGATTTTGTCGAGACGGTCCTGCGCCCCGACCGGCTCCGCCATGATCTCGCGGAGGCGGCGCAGCAGTAGGCGCGGACCGCCGGGAGCGCTTGGCATGAGCTTCTCTGTTCCCGTCCTATCAGGGCCGGCAGGGCGGACCGGCGGCCGGCATGGCCACTGTCGCAGCCCGACCAATCCCTCGTCAATCAGGCTTGATCAAGGCCGTATAGCGAGTGGAGCGTGCGAACCGCAAGCTCCGTATAGGCCGATTCGATCAGCACCGAGAATTTAATCTCAGAGGTCGTGATCGCCCGGATGTTGATGCCCTTGTCGGCCAAGGCCTTGAAGGCCCGGGCGGCTACGCCCGCATGGCTGCGCATGCCGACGCCGATGGCCGAGACCTTCACCACGTCGGTGGCGCCCTGGAGGTCCTGGAACTGGATCTCGTCCTTGTGGGCGTTGAGGACGGCGCAGGCCCGCTCGTAATCGGCGGCCGGCACCGTGAAGGTCAGGTCCGTGGTGGCCGCGTTGTCGGACACGACCTGGATGATCATGTCGACGTTGATGTTGGCCTCGGCCAGGGGCACGAAGATCGAGGCGGCGATGCCCGGCTTGTCGGCAATGTCCCGCAGCGTGATCTGGGCTTCGTCGCGTGAATAGGCGATGCCCGTGACAATCTGCTGTTCCATGATGTCTTCCTCGTCGCAGATGAGGGTGCCGAGCTTGGGGTCGGCGGGATCGTCGAAGCTGGAGCGCACATAGGTGGGCACGCGGTGCATCATGGCGAGCTCCACCGAGCGCACCTGGAGCACCTTGGCCCCCAGCGAGGCCATTTCCAGCATTTCCTCGTAGGAAACCTTATCCAGGCGCCGCGCCTTGGGCACGATGCGCGGATCGGTGGTGTAGACGCCGTCCACATCCGTATAGATGTCGCAGCGCTCGGCCTGAATGGCGGCGGCCAGCGCCACGGCGCTGGTGTCGGAGCCGCCGCGGCCGAGGGTCGTGATGCGGCCAGAGGGCTGATGCATGCCTTGGAAGCCGGACACGACGGCGACTTGCCTGGCGTCCGTGAAGCCCTTGACGATCCCGGTGCCGTCGATGGCGGCGATACGGGCCGAGCCGTGAGCCTCCGAGGTCATGATCGGGATCTGCCAGCCCTGCCAGGAGCGGGCCTTGAGGCCCATTTCCTGCAAGGCGAGAGCCAGGAGACCGGAGGTCACCTGCTCGCCCGAGGCGACGACCACGTCGTATTCCTTGGAATCGTAAAGCGGGGAGGCGTCTTTCACCCAGCCGACGAGCTCGTTGGTCTTGCCCGCCATGGCGGACACCACCACGGCCACGTCGTAGCCGGCCTCGACCTCGCGTTTCACATGCCGGGCCACGTTGCGGATGCGCTCTACGGTGGCGACGGATGTTCCGCCGAACTTCATGACGAGACGGGGCATGGTCGAAGAAGGCCGTTAAGGGTTCAGGGAAAATTTTGCCCTTCGCGGCGCGAAAGGCGCGTATACATGACGGTAGGGCCGCGCCCTGTCAACGCGCGGAAACCATTTCTTTGCCTTAAGGAATCAGGCTCCGATGACCCACGGCGCATCCACCACCATCGACCCCGCCGAGGTCGCCCGTTTCGACAAGATCGCCGAGACCTGGTGGGACCCGAAGGGGCCCATGAAGGTGCTGCACAAGTTCAATCCGGTGCGCTTAGGCTATATCCGCGATGAGGCCTGCCGCCGCTTCGGGCGCGACCCGCGTTCGGCGCGTTCGCTTGAGGGGATCTCCATCCTGGACGTGGGCTGCGGCGGGGGTGTGCTCTCCGAGCCGCTCGCGCGCCTGGGAGCGACTGTGACGGGCCTCGATCCTGCCCCCACCAACATCTCCGTTGCCCGCCTCCACGCGGAGCGGGCAGGGGTGCCGGTCGATTACCGCAACGAGACGGTGGAGGCGGTTGTCGCCAGAGGTGAGACCTTCGACATGGTGCTCGCCATGGAGGTAGTGGAGCACGTGGCCGACCGGGAGGCTTTCGTGAGGGCTTGCGCCCAGGCTGTGAAGCCGGGCGGCGCGCTCGCCATGGCGACGATCAACCGGACCCTGCGCTCCTTCGCGTCCGCCATCGTGGGGGCTGAGTACATCCTGGGCTGGCTGCCCAAAGGCACACACGAATGGGACAAGTTCGTCACCCCCGAGGAGTTGACCGCGGCCATTGAGGCTGCGGGCTTCAAGGTCGATGACCTCAAGGGTGTCGCCTACAACCCGCTGCGGGACAATTGGTCCCTGTCCCGCGATACGGCCGTCAATTATATGCTGCTGGCCTCGAAGGCTTGAGCGGAACCTCCCGCGGGGCGACGCTGAGCAGGAGATAGCCCGCGAGGGCCGAGAGAGCCGAGCCCATGAGCACGCCGATCTTGGTGGCATCGCCCAATTCCGGCTGCCCCGGGAAGGCGAGCGCCCCGATGAACAGGCTCATGGTGAAGCCAATGCCGCACAGGAGCGCGACCCCGTAGCATTGTAGGCGTGTCGCGCCCGCCGGCACATCGGCGAGATTGAGCCTGATCGCCAGTTCCGAGAAGGCGTAGACGCCAACCTGCTTGCCGATGAAGAGACCCAGGGCGATGCCAAGCGGCAGGGGGCTTAAAATTGCATCGAGCGAAAGCCCCGACAGCGACACGCCCGCATTGGCGAGGCCGAATATCGGGATGATCGCATAGGCAACAGGCTTATGCAGGGCATGCTCGAGCCGGTGGAGGGGGGCATCCTCGGCGCGCGTCTTCTTCGGGTCGGGCTGGAGCGGGATCGTGAGCGCAAGCGCAACACCTGCCAGCGTGGCATGAATCCCCGATTTCAGGACGAAGAACCACAGCACCGCGCCGACCGCGAGATAGGGCAACAATGCCGTGATGCCGAAGCGATTGAAGGCGATGAGTGCGACGAGGCAAAGGGCGGCTGCGCCCAGCATCATCAGCGACAGGTCGCTGGTATAGAACAGAGCGATGATGATGATCGCACCGAGGTCGTCGAGGATCGCCAGCGCTGTCAGGAAGATCTTGAGGGAGGTCGGCACCCGGGAGCCGAGGATCGCCAGCACGCCAAGCGCGAAGGCGATGTCGGTGGCGGCCGGGATCGCCCAGCCGGAGCGGAGATTTGGCTCGTTCCAGGTGATGGCGAGATAAACGAGCGCCGGCACGACCATGCCGCCGAGAGCCGCGATGCCGGGCAGCATGCGGCGCGGCCAGGTGGAGAGCTGACCGTCCAGCATCTCGCGCTTGATCTCGAGCCCTACCAGCAGGAAGAACACCGCCATGAGGGCGTCGTTGATCCAGTGCAGGACGCTCAGGCCCAGCACATAGGTTTTGAGCAGGCCGAAATAGGCGTCAGCCAGGGGCGAGTTGGCGATCAAGAGAGCGATCACCGTCACGCCCATGAGGATCATGCCGCCGGAAGCTTCGCTTTCGAAGAACCTGCGCATCAGCGAGGTGCGTCGGGCGGGCCTCAGGTCGCTCTTCGGCAGATCCATTCCTGTCTCCTTTTGAACCCAACCGGTCATAAGGCGAAATGTTCGCAGGGAAAGCGGCGAGAGACCTTTTCCAATCACAAAACCAGGAGCGCCTCTGCTGCTCAGACCGTCCTAGCCGCTGCGCGCCGGCGTTTGGTGCCTAGCACCGTCTCAAGCGTGACGGGCCTGTACTCCCAAGCGTCCACCCCTACATCGTATTGCCGGGTCTGGGGCTTGAGCTTGCCGTGAGAATGGCCGTGCAGGTCGATCCAGCCGCGGCCCATGTTCTTCCAGGTGCGGAAAGCGTAGTGGCACATCACCACCGCATGGCCGTCGAGCATCAGTTCGGCATAGGCCTGTACGCTCTCCCACCCCTTGGCCGCAAGGGTCGTCGTTCCATCGTTGTTGCCGGTGATCAGGTGCTTGCGACCGTTGAGCTGCGCCAGCAGCTCGTCGATCCGCTCCGGGCGCACATGCAGGGCGAAATCGCCGAGATGCCAGACCTCGTCACCGGGCAAGACAACCTCGTTCCAGTTGGCGATGAGCGCCTCGTCATGCTCGGGGATCGTCCTGAACGGACGCTTGTCGATGCGCAGCACCCTTGGATCGCCGAAATGGGTGTCGCTGGTGAAGAAGACGGTCAAACGAGCCCTGTTGCTGATCTTTACAAAGTGCAGTTCGAAGATGGAAACGCCGCTCCTAGAGCAGAGTTCAGTCGACAATGAATAGCCGGAGTGTTCGACCCTGCCGACAATACTTCCTTAACGTAAGTTGTAATATACCGAAGCCGCATCCTGCCAAATCGAGACAATAAAAGTCCCCAACAGCTAGGCTCGCTGTAACTGAGGTGCATTCTGCAGGACAACCCTGCCGCCGTTGTAACCTAAGGGGCAAATCTTGAAGATCCTCACCGCTCTCACTGTAAGCGGCTTTCTTACCGCGTCTGCATTTAGCGCAGCGCATGCTGCCAACCGGCATGTCGACATCGTGAACGACACCGGAATGACCATGGCCGAGTTCTACGCCTCTGCCACAGGAACCGACGACTGGGAGGAAGACATCCTCGGCTCGGACACCTTGGCAAGTGGAGAAGTGTTCGACATCGATATCGATGACGGTTCCGGAGCGTGCAAGTTCGACTTCAAGGCGGTCTTCACCGATGGCTCCTCCCATGTGAGACGCGCCGTCAATGTCTGCTCGATTTCGACATTCACCTATCAACGCTGAGCCTGTGGCTCCGAAGATCCCTGGGGGGAGAAAACAGATGATCAAATCCAAGCTTTTCGGACTGGCTCTCATGGGGCTTGCCATGGGCGTGAGCCTTCCGGCCCTGGCTGGCGGCCCTGGTGTCTATGCAGTCAAGGGCAATAACGGCGAACCGGACAGCGACTACACGGGAACGCTCACCATCGTGCAGACCAGCAAGGACACGTTCAAGCTCACCTGGAATATCGCTGGCGAGAAATACGATGGTTTCGCGATCGGCGACGAGCGCTTCCTCGCGGCGAGCTTCACCAGCAAAGGCTCCAGCGGCACGGCTCTTCTCGTCGAAGATGACGAGAACAAAGGCGGCTATAAGAGCATTTGGGCCTTCAAGGGCGAGACCCAACTGGGTGTCGAACTGATTACGCCGAAGAAATAGCCGCTCTTCCAGGACGGTGAGACAGGTGGAGCGCTGCCCTTAATTTCTGTCATCTGGCACGACAGGCAGGGGCAGCACGTCGATGCCTTCCTCCAGGAGCGCTTTGGCCTCGGCAAGGTCCGCCTCGCCGTAGATCGAGCGCTCCTCCGTCTCACCGAAATGCATCTTGCGCGCTTCCTCGACGAAGTCCTTGCCCACGTTCTCGGCGTTCTTCATCACGTGCTCGCGCAATGCCCGCAGAGCCGCGCGCAATTCGCGTTCCCGGTCCGAGAGGACGGCGACGGGTTGCTGCGGTTCCGGAGCCGGCACTGTCAGTGCCTTGTCCGTGCGCGCGACGGAAGGCGCCATGATCTGCTTTTCGACATTCGCCGAGTCGCAGAACGGGCAGGTGACGAAACCACGCTTGCGCTGCGTCTCGAACGCGTCGCTTGAGGGAAACCAACTCTCGAACTCATGGGCCTGCTCGCAGGCCAGGGCGTACTTGATCATGTCCTGGTGAAAGTTAAGGATTCGGGCTTGGAAAAGGAAGGGGATCAGGCGGTGGCCGCCCGATCCGTCTCGATGGTGGGCACGACCTCAACCTTGAAGGGCCGGGCGTTCTTGAGGGTGGGAATGCGCCCGCGCACCTCCGCCACGAGGGCGGTGTCGATCTCGGCCAGGAACACGCCCGGCTCCGTGCCGCCGTCCGCCAACACGCGGCCCCAGGGATCGACGATCAGCGAATGACCGTAGGTCTCGCGCCCATCCTCGTGGAGCCCCGCTTGCGCGGCCGAGATCATGAAGGAGCCGGTCTCGATGGCGCGGGCCCGGTGCAGCACGTGCCAATGCGCCTCGCCCGTCTGCTTGGTGAACGCGGCGGGCGCCGACAGGAACGAGGCGCCGTTCTCGGCCAGCGCCTTGTAGAGGGCGGCAAAGCGCACGTCGTAGCAGATCGTCATGCCGAGATAACCCCAGGGCGTCTCGACCGCCACGGCCGAGGCGCCGCCCGTATAGGTGGCCGATTCGCGCCAGCTCTCGCCATTCGGCAGGTCGACGTCATAGAGGTGGATCTTGTCGTAGGAGGCCACCACCTCGCCACTCGCGTCGATCAGGAACGCCCGGTTGGCGACCTTGTCGCCCTCCTTCACGGCAATGGAGCCGATCTGGACCACGATGCCCCGCTCCCGCGCGACCTCGCGCAGAGCCGCCAGCACCGGATCCTGCGCCTCCGGCCCGACCTTGTCGAAGAGTTCCGTCCGGTCGCGGCAGACCAGCGAGGTCATCTCCGGCGTCTGGGCGAAATGCGCGCCTTGATCGGCCGCCTGGCGCACGAGGGCTACGGCATCGTCGCGGTTCTTGAGAACGTCGCGCCCGGAGCGCATCTGGATGCAGGCGGCGGTGAAGCGGGCTGGGGTCATGGACATCGGTCTCCGTCAGGCCTGCAATAACGGCTCAAGCTGGCCCCTGTCATCAAGATCATACAGGTCATCGCAGCCGCCCACATGCTTTTCGCCGACGAAGATCTGCGGCACGGTGGAACGGCCCTTGGCCTTCTGAATCATCTCGGCTCTTGCTTCGGGTTTCTTCTCGATGTCGATCTCGGTGAATTCGGCGCCCTTCTCGGTGAGCAGCTTCTTGGCGGCCGAGCAATAGGGGCACCAGCCCTTGGTGTAGATCGTGATGGCAGTCATGGTCGATTGGTCTCCTGTGGTTGGCAGGGATATAGGAAGCTTTGCGCCTTCGTCACAACTCCTTCACCACCCTGGCGAAGGCAAGCACGTCCACGGAAGCCGCCCCGCCGCGCAGGAGTGCCCGGGAGGCGGCGTTGGCCGTGGAGCCGGTGGTCAGCACGTCATCGACGAGGAGCACCCGCCTGCCCTGCAGCCGCGCCTTGGCCTCTGCCGGCACCCGGAAGGCGCCCTGCAGATTCTCCTGCCGCTGCGCTTTCGTGAGCCCCACCTGCCGCCGGGTGCGCTTGACGCGGGCGAGCAGGAACGGGTCGCAGGGCACCCCGCTCTCGGTCGAGACGGCTTTCGCCAGCGCCATCGCCTGGTTGAAGCGCCGCCACCAGAGCCGCCAGCGGTGGAGCGGCACCGGGACGATCACGTCCGCGTCCACGACGAGCTCCGCCCCGGCCCGCGTCATCATTCCACCGAGAGCCCGGGCGAGTTCGAGACGGTCGTTGTATTTGAGGCGGTGAACGAGAAGGCTTGCGGTGCCGTCATATTCGGCGACGGCCCGGGCCCGTTGAAATACGGGCGGGTCCGCAATGGCCGCCGGTGAGAGCAGCGGCTGGCCGAGATCGACGGTAAACGGAGTCCCAAGCCGCTCGCAATAGGGACGCTCGATGAAGCGCACCCCGGACCAGCAGGCGGCGCAGAGCGTGTGAGGCTCTCCGGTGGCGGCCTGGCAGGCGATGCAGGTCGGCGGGTAGAGGAGGCCGAGGGCCGAGCGCCAAGTCTCCTGCGCTCCAAGACGGAGGCGGGCGCGGAGCTGGATCGGCTCGACGTCGAGAGGGTCGCTCATGGACGAAGCTTAGCCGATGAGCCATCGTCTGCCACCTCCCTGTCGAGACAATCAAAAAATCCTTGGTTCTCGGCTGCGGTCACGCCATATCCAGCGCCTCATGAGCACGCCTCTCGTTTTCGACAGACCCCTCGTCCGCCGCCGCTTGGCCCGCGCAATGCGCCAGGGCTATGCCGATTTCCTGCTGGTCCGCGCCGTCGAGGACTTGGAGGAGCGGCTCTCGACCGTGCTGCGGGAGTTCCCGCTCGCCCTCGACGTGGGCACCCCCATGCCGGCCGCCGCACAGGCCCTGCGCCGGAGCGGGCGCGCCAGAACGGTGATCCGCCTCTCGCCGGTGCCGGAACCGGGGAGCATCCTGGGCGACGAGGAGCGTTTGCCGTTTTCTGGCGGGCACTTCGACCTCGCCGTGTCGCTCCTGTCCCTGCATTCCGTGAACGATCTGCCGGGCTCGCTCATCCAGATCCGCCGGGCGCTGAAAGCCGATGGCCTTTTCATCGGAGCGCTGCTCGGCGGCAGCACGCTTACCGAGTTGCGCCAGTCGCTGACGCAGGCTGAATCGGAACTGGAGGGCGGCGTCAGCCCCCGGGTGGCGCCGTTCGCGGATTTGCGCGACATCGGCGGCCTGCTTCAGCGTGCGGGCTTTGCCCTGCCGGTGACGGATTCCGACGTTGTCCGAGTGCGGTATGCCAATGCGTTCGCGCTCATGCGCGACCTGCGCCAGATGGGGCTGACCAACGCGCTCAACGACCGTCGCAAGACTACGCTCAAGCGCGCCACCCTGATCCGGGCGGCGGAAATCTATGCGGAACGCTTCGGCGAGGCGGATGGCCGGATTCCGGCGACCTTCG
>JAJFBI010000292.1 GCA_020697385.1 Microvirga sp.
ATAGATCGCGCCCTCGTCGCCGAAGATCGCCACCAGCACGCTGGTGGCGAAGGCCGAGACGCCGATATTGACGATGTTGTTGCCGATGAGCACCGTGCCGATGAAGCGCTCGCGCATTTCGAGCAGGCGGTTCACCAGCTTAGCGCGCTTGTCGCCGCCCTTTTCCAGCACCAGCATGCGGGAGCGCGAGGCAGCCGTGAAAGCCGTCTCGCTCGCCGAGAAGAAGGCCGAGAGCAGCAGGCAGAAAAGGACGACCGCTACTGCAAGCCAGAGATTGCCGGATGATTCGTCGACCATGATCGTTACGCGCTGATCTCGCCTGTCAGGAACCTGTGCACCTCGTCAGCCCCGACGCCCGGCGCAATGAAGCTTTGGCCGATGCCCCGCGCCAGGATGAAGGTGAGGGCGCCGCCCTTCACCTTCTTGTCCTGGGCCATGGCGTCGAGAAGCGCGTCGACCGTGCCGCAGCCGCCCGGAACCTGGGACAGGCGTGTGGGAAGCCCAACGGCTTGCAGATGTGCCGCGACGCGCTCAGCATCCGCCGGCGGGCAGAGCCCGAGGGAGTCGGAGAAGCGGAAGGCCAGCGCCAGCCCGATGGCCACGCCCTCGCCATGGACGAGGCGCGTGGAATCGTAGGCCGTGATCTTTTCCAGCGCGTGGCCGAAGGTGTGGCCGAGATTGAGCAGCGCGCGGTCGCCGTTCTCATGCTCGTCGCGCACCACGACAGCAGCCTTGGCCCGGCAGCTCTGCGCCACGGCCTCGTCGCGTTCTGGTCCACCGGCAAAGACGCCCTTCCAGTTGGCCTCGCACCAAGCGAAGAAACGCGCATCGTCGATGAGGCCGTACTTCACCACCTCGGCATAGCCGGCGCGCATTTCGCGGATCGGCAGCGTATCGAGCAGCGCCGTGTCGGCGATGACGAGGCTCGGCTGGTGAAAGGCGCCGACAAGGTTCTTGCCGTGGCGCGAATTAATGCCGGTCTTGCCGCCAACAGAAGAATCCACCTGGGAGAGCAGGGTGGTGGGCACCTGGACGAAGCGCACGCCCCGGCGCACCACAGCCGACGCGAAACCCGCAAGATCGCCGATCACGCCGCCGCCGAGCGCCACCACGAGATCCCCGCGCTCGATCTTCGCAGCTAGCACCGCATCGCAGACCCGCTCCAGGCTGGCATAGGATTTGGTGGCTTCGCCGGGCGGCAGGGTAACAACGGAAACGCGCAACCCTTGCGCTTCGAGGGACGTCGTCAGCGCAGAGGCATAGAGCGGCCCCACATGCTCATCCGTCACGATAGCGGCAGCACGGGCGCTCAAAGCCGCGATGCGTGCGCCGGCGCTTTCGATCAGGCCGCGCCCGACCAGGATCTCGTAAGCCCTTTCCCCAAGCGGGACCGGCACCGTGATCGGGGATGGGCTGTCCATCCGGGTGGATGCAGAGGTCATGTCCGGGCGCTCTCCTGCTGGCCGTGCTCGAACCAGTCGCGCAGGGCCTTGATGAGCTCGGTCACCACCTTGTCGTGCGGAGCCTCGTGGGAATCCACCGTGATGTCGGCCGTGGCATAGACCGGGTGGCGCTGTTCCATGAGGCGGCGCATGGTGCCTTCGGGATCCGGGTTCTGCAGCAGGGGTCGGGTCGCGCGCTTGCGCACCCGGCGCATGAGAACGTCGAGATCGGCCTTGAGCCAGATCGAGATGGCTTGTTCGGCGATCCGCCGGCGGGTCTCCTCGTTCATGAAGGCGCCGCCGCCGGTGGCCAGCACGATGGGACCCTCCTGCAGGAGGCGGGCGATCACGCGGCGCTCGCCGTCACGAAAGTGCTCCTCGCCATGGATGGCGAAGATTTCCTGGATCGTCATGCCGGCCGCGGCCTCGATCTCGTGATCGGCGTCACGGAAAGGCAGCTTGAGCGACTGCGCGAGCCTGCGGCCCACGGTGCTCTTCCCGGCGCCCATGAGGCCGACGAGCACGAGCGATCGCGTGCCGAGCAGGCGGCTGATGGGATGGCCGCGCTGGCTTGCCTGGTCTTGCCCGCCTGCTTCATCGAGCGAATTGAAGCGGCTGATTTTGTTCATGGCTCCATGTCCTAGCACGGGCGCGGCGGCCTGTCACAAGGGCGTTATTCCCCTGTCCCGGCCAAACTTAACCGACGCAAGGGGGTTGCCTTCCGAGCCCCGGCATGGTTCTAGCGGACTAACGTTTCAAGAGGCTCAGGTGCCCACGCTCTTTCGGTTTCTCCTCGTTGTCGCCATTCTCGCGGGCCTTGGCTTTGCCGCCATGTTTGCCCTGGCGACCCTTGTCGATCCCGACCCGCGGGAAATCAGCGTTCCGGTTCAGACCAGCCGTCCACCCTCGTCTTCATGAGCGGCGCCCGCCACGCCAGCCTCTTCCTCGACATGCTCGCCGCCGAGCGCGGCGCCTCCAAGAACACGCTCGATGCCTATCGGCGCGACCTTGACGATTACCTGAGCTTCCTCGCTGAGGCCGGCGCCCAGCCCGACAGCGCGAGTTCGGCCACCATCCGGGGCTTTATGGCGAGCTTGGAGGAGCGGGGTTTGAAGGCGTCCTCCGCAACCCGCCGACTCTCGGCCGTGCGCCAGTTCCACAAGTTTCTCTATATCGAAGGCTATGCCCCGGCCGACCCGACGGCCGCCGTGTCGGCGCCGAAGCGCGGCAGGGTGCTGCCGAAGGTGCTCTCCGTCGCTGAAGTGGACCGCCTGTTGCAGGTGGCGTCCGAGGGCATCGCGCACCCGGAGGCCACCCCGCCTGGACGCCTGCGCGCCGCGCGCATGACCTGCCTGCTTGAACTTCTCTACGCCACGGGCCTGCGCGTCTCCGAGCTGATCGCCCTGCCCAAAAGCGCCGCCAGGACCCGCGACCGTTTTCTCGTGGTGCGCGGCAAGGGCGCCAAGGAGCGGCTGGTGCCGCTGACCGATGCGGCGAAGGACGCGGCCACCACCTACCTCGCCCTGCTGGAGGAGCAGAAGAAGGCCTCCGGCCCCTGGCTGTTCCCGGCCGACAGCGAAAGCGGCCACCTGACCCGCCAGGCCTTCGCCCGCGACCTGAAGGCAATGGCCGGAGCGGCGGGCCTGCGCGCCGACAAGGTCAGCCCCCACGTCCTCCGCCACGCCTTCGCCAGCCACCTACTCCAGAACGGAGCGGACTTGCGCGTGGTGCAGGAGCTCTTAGGCCATTCCGACATCTCGACCACGCAGATCTACACCCATGTGCTGGACGAGCGCCTGAAGAGCATGGTGCGCGATTTGCATCCGCTGGCGGAGAGCGGGGAGGGGTAGTATCGCTCTCCCGTCATCCCCGGACTTGTTCCGGGGATCCACGTCTTTGCTGTCCACCGCTCCAGCCTCATCCTGAGGAGCAGACGCAGTCTGCGTCTCGAAGGATCGTCCAGTGCTCTCTGGAGCCTCCTTCGAGACGGTCACTAGCGTAACCTCCTCAGGATGAGGGTAGAGGGAGACGAAACGGTCCGAAGACATGGATGGCCGGCACAAGGCCGGCCATGACGCGGAGGGTGGTCGTTATCGCCGCTTCAGCAAAAACACCGCTTGGTCCCCAAGCAGGTTCCACACCCACCAGGGCAGGGTGACGCGCATGGGCTGGCCGCCGGCATTGAGCGCTACGGCCTTCTCCATCTGGGCCCCGACGTCGCGGCACAGCTCCACGAAGTCGCGGATGGTGCAGAAGTGGATGTTGGGCGTGTCGTACCAGGAATAGGGCAGGTTCTCGGTCATGGGCATCCGGCCCCGGACGCCAAGCTCGAAGCGTACCCGCCAGTGCCCGAAATTGGGGAAGGACACGATGGCCCGGCGGCCGATGCGCAGGAGATGCTCGAGCACCACCCTGGGCTGGCGCGTCGCCTGGATCGTCTGCGAGAGGATCACGTAGTCGAAGGCATCGTCCGGGTAATCGGCGAGGTCCGTGTCCGCATCGCCCTGGATCACCGGAAGCCCCTTGGCGAGGCACGCGTTCACGCCCTCGCGCGAAATCTCGATGCCGCGCCCGTCGACGTTCTTGCGATCGCGCAGGAGCGAGAGAAGCGCCCCGTCGCCGCAGCCGACATCGAGCACGCGGGAGCCGGGCTCCACCATGTCGGTGACGAGCAGGAAGTCGAGGCGGTGGCCGCTTTCCGTGTCGGTGAGAGGCAGGGTGCCGGGCAGGCTCATGCGATCCCCCGCACCCGCGCGGCCGCATCGATGAAGCCGCGGGCGGCCGCGAACATCTCGGGCTCCTCTAGCAGGAAGGCATCGTGCCCCTTGTCGCTCTCCACTTCCACGAAGGCGACGGATGCCGCCGCCGCGTTGAGCGCATGGACGATGGCGCGCGAGTCTGACGTTGGGAACAGCCAGTCGGAGGTGAACGAGATCACGCAGAAGCGCGTCGGCGTGCCCTTGAAGGCTTTCGCCAGCGAGCCGCCATGCTCGGCCGCGATGTCAAAATAATCCATCGCCCGGGTGACGTAGAGATAGGAATTGGCGTCGAAGCGCTCGACGAAGGCGATGCCCTGGTAGCGCAGGTAGCTCTCGATCTGGAAATCGGCGTCGAAGGAGAAGGTGGGGGCGGCCCGGTCCTGGAAGTTGCGCCCGAACTTCCGGTGCAGGGCGACTTCGGACAGATAGGTGATGTGCGCGCCCATGCGGGCGACGGCGAGGCCTTTGGAAGGACGCGTGCCCTCGTTCAGGTAGCGCCCGCCGCGCCATTCCGGATCGGCCATCACGGCCTGGCGGCCGACCTCGTGGAAGGCGATGTTCTGGGCCGAGTGGCGGGCCGCGGTGGCGATGGGAAGCGCCGCGAAAACCCGGTCCGGGTAGCTCACGGCCCATTGCAGCACCTGCATGCCGCCCATGGA
>JAJFBI010000780.1 GCA_020697385.1 Microvirga sp.
CCTTCCTCATCAGCCGCTACCTTGCCCGGGATCGGGTCAAACGTTTCTTGGACAAGCATCCGGCCATGAAGGCTGTCGATACGGTGGCCCATGAAGAGACGTTCAAGACCATCGTGTTAGCTCGGTTGACGCCGGTCACGCCGTTCGCTGTCGAGAACTACGCCTTCGGCGTCACCGGCGTTCGACTTGAGTGGTTTCTGTTGGCGACGGCCATCGGGATCGTGCCAGGGACGATCCAGAACGTGTGGGTCGGCGTGATTGGCCGCACGGCCGCAGAAGGGGGCGCAGGCGTCATGAATTGGATCCTGCTGACCATCGGGCTCGTCGCAACAATCGTCCTCACGGTCTGGATGACGCGTCAGGCAAAGATCCGTATGAACCGCAGCAGCCTCAGGGTCTTTTTGATGTTCGTGGATGTATTTCAGGAGCGATTTTCCAGCGCCTTCGATGTGGGTTTTCAGGAGCTTGCACGCTGCCGCGATGTCTCCACCGATACAGAGGCGGAGCAACTCGTCGTGTTCGGCCTCTGCCCGCGCGCGGCCGTCCGTGAGGGCGAGCTGAAGCCGGGTGTGGCGGTCGCATTCCTGCACCAGCGGCTCACCTGCATGGCGTGGAGCTCTGAGCTGTATTCCTTCAGTATCTCCTTCAGCCGGTGGTAATCATCTCCCGACAGATGCGGAGCCGATGCCTTGAGCAGGCGCGGCTCAAGCAAGGCCCGGAGATCGAACAGCTCTTCGACCTCCTGCGGTGAGAGGGCCGACACGATGGCGCCCCGGTGAGGGTGGATCTTCACCAGTCCCTCGGCCTCTAGCTGCATCAGGGCTTCGCGCACCGGAATCCGGCTGACGCCGAACTCCACGGCGAGCGCCTCCTGGCGGAGTTGGAACCCTGCCTGGAACTCACCGTCCACAATGCGTCGGCGCAACTCCTCTGCCACCGAGGCGGAAATCGTACGGTGGAGGAAGGTCTTCTGAACAGGCTTTGACGATGGTGCGGCTCGATTTGTCATCAAACTCATGGAGCAGGAGGGCAGGGTTTGCTTGACAGCGTAGATTTTATACAATCTACAATACGGAATATCAATCCACCATCGGGAGCAGGTTCACAATGGCGAACAAAATTGGTTGGGAAGGCGTCTTTCCCGCAGTCACGACCCAGTTCAAGTCGAACTTTGACCTCGATCTCGATGCGACCGCCAAAGTGCTGGATGGACTGATCCGAGATGGCGTTTCCGGCCTCATCGTCTGCGGCACGGTGGGTGAGAACACATCGCTGAGCCGCTCGGAGAAGGTGGCCGTGATGGAGACCGCCACGAGCGTGTCCCGCGGCCGGGTGCCGGTGATTGCCGGCATCGCCGAGTTCACCACGCAATTCGCCTCCGAAGTCGCCAAGGAAGCCGCACGCGTCGGCGTCGATGGCGTGATGGTCATGCCGGCCCTGGTCTATTCCTCGAAGCCACATGAGACGGCCGCCCATTTCCGTGGCGTCGCCAAGGCTACCGACCTGCCGGTGATGGTCTACAACAACCCGCCGATCTACAAGAACGATGTGACGCCAGACATCCTCGCTTCGCTGGCCGATTGCGAGACAGTCATATGCTTCAAGGACTCGTCCGGCGACACGCGCCGATTCATCGACACCAGGAACATGGTGGGCGACCGCTTCGTCCTGTTCGCGGTGATGCTCGGCGCCGCGGGTTGGATCTCCGGCATGTCCAATGCCTTCCCGCAGGAGGGCGAGACCCTGTTCCGTCTGGCGAAGGCCGGCCGCTACGAGGAGGCGAGGGCGCTCTACGAATGGTTCATGCCGCTCCTGCATCTTGATGCCCGTCCGGACCTCGTGCAGTGCATCAAGCTGTGCGAGGAGATCATGGGCCGCGGCTCGGCGCTCACCCGTCCGCCGCGTCTGCCTCTCGAGGGAGCGGACCGCGCTCATGTTGAGGCTGTCATGGACAAGGCGCTCAAAAACCGTCCGAAGCTGCCGGATGTGGGCCTGAGGTCCGCAGCCTGACAAATCGAGGCGGTGCGGTCACGCACTGCCTTTCATCTGCGATAAGACCTCTTGTGAACAGCGAGTGAGGCCATGGCGCGCCACACCTTCTTCTGCATCGACGGCCACACCTGCGGCAACCCGGTTCGCGTGGTGGGCGGCGGCAGCATCCCCCAGCTCAAAGGGGGCACGATGTTCGACCGCCGCCAGCACTTCCTGGCGGAATACGACTGGATCCGCACAGGCCTCATGTTCGAGCCGCGCGGGCACGACATGATGTCGGGCTCGATCCTCTACCCGCCGACGCGGCCGGATTGCGATGTTGGCATCCTGTTCATCGAGACATCGGGCTGCCTGCCCATGTGCGGCCATGGCACCATCGGCACGGTGACCATCGCGCTCGAAAACGGCCTCATTCATCCCAAGACGCCGGGCCTGCTGCGGCTCGATACGCCGGCGGGCGTGGTCGAGGCGCGCTACGAGCAGAACGGTCCCTTCGTAGAGCGGGTGCGCATCACCAACATACCGTCCTTCCTCTATGGCACCGGCTACGAGGTCGAAGTCGAAGGACTCGGGCACCTCCTCGTCGATGTGGCCTATGGCGGCAACTTCTACGCCATCGTGGAGCCGCAGGCGCTCTATTCGGATCTCGCTGACGTGAACCCGTCCGATATCCTGCGCTGGAGTCCGAAGCTGCGCGAAGCGTTCAATGCGCGCTACAAGATCGCGCATCCCGAGAACCCGGCCATCGACCGCCTGACGCATGTGCTCTGGTCTGGGAAGGCCCAGAATCCGGGCGGTACCGCGCGTAATGCGGTGTTCTACGGCGACAAGGCCATCGACCGCTCGCCCTGCGGCACAGGCACCTCCGCCC
>JAJFBI010000293.1 GCA_020697385.1 Microvirga sp.
CCCCTTGCGGTCGAGCTCGTGGAACTTGTCCCAGGTAGCCCAGTGCGGCACGAGGTTGGAATTGGCGATCAGCACGCGCGGCGCATCCGTGTGTGTCCGGAACACGCCGACCGGCTTACCCGACTGCACGAGCAGCGTCTCGTCGTCGTTGAGGTTCTTCAAGGCCGCCACGATGCGATCAAAACTGTCCCAGTCGCGCGCGGCACGGCCGATGCCGCCATAGACCACGAGTTCGCCGGGCTTCTCGGCGACCATCGGATCGAGGTTGTTCATCAGCATGCGCAGAGGCGCCTCCGTCAGCCAGCTCTTGGCGGACAGCTCTGTGCCATGGGAAGCGCGGATCACGCGGGCGTTGTCGATGCGGGTCATGGGATGATCCTCGGGTCAGGCTTTGGATTGGGCAAAGGCGAGACAGGTTTGCAGAATGAGCGTGAGGGCAGCGCGCATCGGTGCGGCATAGTCCTGGTCGTAAGCGGTCGGCCACTCGCCCTCGGAGACAGGTCCAAGCGGCTCGCGCATGTAGCCGCGGCAGGCGAGCTCCATCTGGACGGCGTGAACACCCGCCTCAGGCTTGCCGAGGCTGCGGGTGATGTACCCGCCTTTGAAACGGCCGTTGACCACATGGCTGACGCCACTGCTCACGCAGATCTTCTCGATGGATTCGCTCAACGCAGGCGCGCAGGTGGCGCCGCCGTTGGTGCCGATGTTGAAGTGGGGCAGGGTGCCGTCAAATAGGCGGGGAATGATCGAGCGGATTGAGTGGCAATCATAGACCACCACATTGGAGTGCTTGGAGCGCAGCCGGTCGATTTCGGAGTGGAGCGTCGCGTGATAGGGGTCGAAGAAGCGGGCGCGGCGCTCGGCGACATCCGCCGTCGTGGGCTCCGCGCCAGGTTCGTAGAGCGGCTCGCCGTCGAAGGTGGTAGTGGGGCACAGCTCCGTCGTCGCCTGTCCCGGATAGAGCGACACGCCGGAGGGGTCCCGGTTCACGTCGATCACCGTGCGGGAGATGGTCGTGCGGACCACCGTAGCGCCGAGTCCGGCGGCGAAATCATAGAGCTGCTCTATCCACCAATCCGCATCCTTGCGCGCCAGCCACGGCGAGACGAGGCCGCGTTCGTACTCGGCCGGGATCTCCGTGCCGGTATGCGGCAGGCTCACCACAAGCGGCGCATCACCACGGATGACGGTGAGCCAGTCCGGAAAGGCCGCACTCATCACTCCGCCTCGTTCGTTACAAACGGCAGCACATCGCCGCCAATCGCATCGGCGAGGGCGCCGGAGGCAACGAGAGCCGTGGCCGCTTCCATCTCGGGCGCCATGTGCCTGTCATCCTCGAGGTGCGGAACCTGCGCGCGCAGCAAGGCGCGGGCGCGCTCTAGGCAATCGCTCGATTGCATCGGGGCGTGGAAATCGCAGCCCTGGACGGCCGCCAGATACTCGATGCCGATGACATTCGCAGTGTTCATCGCCATCGGCAGGAGCCTGCGGGCGCCATGGGTCGCCATGGACACATGATCCTCCTGGTTGGCGGAAGTCGGGATCGAGTCGACGCTCGCCGGATAGGCGCGCTGCTTGTTCTCCGACACGAGGGCCGCGGCCGTCACCTGCGGTATCATGAAGCCGGAGTTGAGACCCGGCTTCGGCGTCAGGAAAGCCGGGAGCCCCGAGAGCGTCGGGTCGACCAGCATGGCGATGCGACGCTCGGCCAGCGAGCCGATCTCGCAGAGCGCCATGGCGATCATGTCGGCTGCGAATGCCACCGGTTCCGCATGGAAGTTGCCGCCGGAAATGACCTCGCCCGTATCCGAGAACACGAGCGGGTTGTCGGAAACCCCGTTCGCCTCGGTGCCGAGCGTTTCACCGGCTTGGCGCAGCAGGTCGAGCACCGCGCCCATGACCTGCGGCTGGCAGCGCAGGCAGTACGGGTCCTGCACGCGGTCGTCGTTGGTGAGGTGCGAGGCGCGGATGACGCTTCCCGCCATCAGTGCGCGCAGAGAGGCCGCCACCTCGATCTGCCCAGGATGGCGCCGCAGCTTCTGGATGCGCTCGTCGAACGGCCCGTCCGAACCCTTAGCCGCATCGGTGGCGAGTGCGCCGGTGACGAGAGCCGCGCGGAACACGCGCTCGGCCTCGAACAGGCCTGCGAGCGCAAGAGCCGTCGACACCTGGGTGCCGTTGAGAAGCGCCAAGCCTTCCTTGGGCCCGAGCACAAGCGGCGTGAGCCCGGCGCGGGCGAGGGCCGCGTCCGCCTTTACCCGCACGCCATCGACGAAGAACTCGCCGACGCCCATGAGGGCTGCCGTCATATGCGCTAGCGGCGCAAGATCGCCGGAGGCGCCAACCGAGCCCTGACCTGGAATGACGGGGATGAGGTTCGCCTTGAGGCAGGCGGTCAGATGCTCGATGGTGGACCACCGGACGCCTGACGCGCCCTGCGCAAGGCTCGCGAGCTTCAGCGCCATCACCAGACGGACGACAGGAACGGCCAGAGGCTCGCCCACACCGGCGGCGTGCGAGAGCACGATGTTGCGCTGGAGCGTCGCTAGATCGGCGGTGCCGATGCGCACGCTCGCGAGCTTTCCGAAGCCCGTGTTGATGCCATAGACCGGATCACCCTTTGCCACGATGGTCTCGATGGTCTTGGCGCTCGCCTCAATGGCCCTGCGGCAATCCTGATCCAGCGCAATGTCGGCGCCGAAATAGACGCTGCGCCAATCGGACAGAGAGACGGAGCCGGGATGAAGCATGATGGGTTGTGTCACTGTCCCCTCCAGACACGGGCGTGAAGCGGATTGAAGCCGATGCGGTAGACGAGCTCCGCCGGCCGTTCGATGTTCCAGATGGCGAGATCGCAGCTCTTGCCGGGCTCCAGCGTGCCGATCTCATCAAGCTTCCCGAGTGCGCGGGCAGCTTCGCGCGTCACGCCGGCGATGCATTCCTCGACGGTCATGCGGAAGAGCGTGGCGGCCATGTTCATGGTGAGCAGCAGCGAGGTCAGCGGCGAGGTGCCGGGATTGCAGTCGGTCGCCAGCGCCATGCGGGTGCCGGCTTCGCGGAAGGCGGCAACGGGCGGAAGCTTCGTCTCGCGCAGCATGTAGAAGGCGCCCGGCAGCAGCACCGCCACCGTGCCGGCCTTCGCCATGGCGGCGGCGCCTTCCTCGTCCGTGTATTCGAGATGATCAGCCGAGAGGGCTCCATGATCGGCCGCGAGCTTCGCGCCGTGCAGGTTGGAGAGCTGGTCGGCATGAAGCTTGATCTTGAGGCCCAGCGCCTTGGCGGCATCGAACACGCGCGCGGTCTGCTTGGGCGAAAACGCGATGCCCTCGCAGAAGGCATCCACCGCATCGGCCAATCCCTCGCGGGCCAGAGCCGGCAGCATCTCGCGGCAGACCTTCTCGATATAGGCATCCTTGTCGCCGTTGGCTTCCGGCGGCAGGGCATGGGCGCCGAGGAAGGTGGTGGTAACGGAGACTGGGCGTTCGTGCCCCAAGCGGCGTGCGGCGCGCAAGGAACGCGCCTCCGTCTCCAAGTCGAGCCCGTAGCCCGACTTGATTTCGATACTGGTGCAGCCCTCGGCGATCAGATGGTCGAGGCGGGGCAGGGCGCTCGCCACAAGGCCGTCCTCGCTCGCGGCACGCGTGGCTTTCACCGTGGAGACAATGCCGCCGCCGGCGCGGGCGATCTCCTCATAGCTCGCACCCTTCAGGCGCAGCTCGAACTCATGGGCGCGATCGCCGCCATAGACGAGGTGCGTGTGGCAATCGACGAGTCCCGGTGTGATCCAGCGGCCCTCGCAGTCGATCCTCTCGGCGGCATCCCAGCCTGTGGGCATGTCCTGTACCGGTCCGGCAAAGGCGATGCGGCCGCCCGTAGCGGCAATGGCGCCGTTCTCGATGATCCCAAGACCATCGCCCTTAAGCGTAGCAAGACGAGCGTTGTGCCAGACCCGGTCGAAGCGCATGTTCCTGCTCCGGTTCGTTTGCAATTATGTCTATACATAAAAGCAAACAATCGATATTGTCTAGACGTATTCGATCGGCTCTGATGGTCGGGTGGCGGCATGGCTTTTTGGCGGCTGCCAAGGTCAGGCCGTTCCGCAGCAAGGGTGTCAGCGATGCGCAGGCTCATTCTCGATCACGCTTTCCTGCCCGGCGGATGGGCCCGGAATGTAGGCTTGGATGTCGAGGGTGGGTCGATCACCGCCGTGCATCAGGATGCCTCGGCCAAGGATCGCGAGCGTGTCGCCGGGATCGCGCTGCCCGGATTGCCCAACCTGCACAGCCACACCTTCCAGCGCGGCATGGCGGGCCTTGCCGAAACCCGTGGGCCGGAAGGCGACAGCTTCTGGACGTGGCGGCAGGTGATGTACCGCTTCCTCGGCTCCCTCACGCCTGATGGCGTAGAGGCTATCGCGGCTTTCGCCATGATGGAAATGCTGGAGGGCGGGTTCACGGCGCTGGCCGAGTTCCACTACCTGCACCACGATGCGGACGGCCGGCCCTATGCTGACATCGCGGAACTGTCTGGGCGCATTGCAGCCGCCGCGCGGGAGACGGGCATGGGCCTGACGCTTCTGCCGGTCTTCTACGCACAAGGCGGCTTCGGCGGCGCTGCGCCCACGGAAGGCCAGCGGCGCTTCATCAACGATGTCGAGTCTTATGCCCGTCTGCTTGATGGTGCGCACAAGGCGGCGGCTGGGCTCGACGATGCGGTGGTGGGCATAGCGCCGCACAGCCTGCGTGCGGTGACGCCTGAAAGCCTGAGCGCGGTTGTCGCGATGGCAGGCGAAGGGCCGATTCACATCCACATTGCCGAGCAGGTGAAGGAGGTCGA
>JAJFBI010000294.1 GCA_020697385.1 Microvirga sp.
GTTCGAGCGTCACGTTGAGCGCCGGATGGCGTTAGAACTCGAAGTGCATTTGCGCCAGCTCGTGAGCGGCCTCGGCCGACGGACCGATCGCTCGCTTGAAGTCGCCCGCCCACCGGCTGAGGCCCGTTTCCAGGAGCCCCTGAGCGGGCTCTACTGGCAAATCGTAGTGGAGCCGAACGGCCCAGTCCTACGCTCGCGCTCGCTGTGGGATATGACCCTTAATTTGCCAACCGACCATCTCGCGGACGCCGATGTGCATCAGCATACGATTTCCGGCCCGGGCCGGTCGTCGCTTCTCGCCGTGGAACGCTCGGTCGCGCTGCCTGCGAATCTCGGCGGCGCCCGCATTCGCGCCGCGGTGGCGGTTGACCGCTCCGAAATCCATGCCGCGGGGCGTGCCTTTGCCGCCGATTTAGTACCCTCCCTGGCGCTGCTCGCTGCTTTTCTGGTCGCAGCCGCCTGGGTCCAAGTCGCGGTCGGGTTGCGGCCGCTCGACGCCGTGCGGCGTCGCCTGCACCACGTACGCGCGGGGCGGGAAGCGCGGCTCGGAACGGCGTTTCCGGACGAGGTCCGGCCGCTCGCGGCCGAGGTCGATCACCTGCTGGACGCCCAAGAGGCCGCCATCGCCCGTGCGCGCGCCAGAGCGGCCGATCTGGCGCACGGCCTCAAGACCCCCCTCACCATTCTCGCCTCCGATGCGGAGGAGCTTCGCAAGCGAGGAGAAACCGACATCGCCGATGAGATCGCGACCGTGACGGACGGCATGCGGCGGCATGTCGAGCGCGAGCTCGTTCGCGCGCGAGCCGGCATGCGGGCGCGTGTCGGCGCGCTCCAGTCGGTCCGTCCTGTCCTCGATCAGGTCGTCGCCGTCCTGCGCCGGACACCGCGCGGCCACCCTCTCGATTGGGAGATCGCCGTCGGGGACGACCTTGCGGTTCCCGTCGATGCGCAGGACATGGCGGAGATTATCGGCAACCTCGGCGAGAACGCGGCCAAATGGGCCGCCTCCCGGGTTCGGGTCGAGGGCCGATGGGAGGGCGGGGCCGTCAACTTCTCGGTCGAGGACGATGGACCCGGCGTTCCCGAGGACCAGATCGGGACCGTGCTCGCCCGAGGCGGACGGCTCGACGAGGCCCAGCCCGGAACCGGACTGGGTCTCGCCATCGTTCGCGAGCTGACGGAGGCTTATGGAGGATCGCTGTCCCTGCAGCGCTCATCGCTCGGCGGTCTCTCCGCGGAGGTCCGCTTTCCCTCAAAAGCCGAGGAGCGGGCCTCATGAGGCCCGCTTCCGACCCGTTATCATGGCTTTGACGAGGTTCTCGCCGTGCTCGTAGCTGGTGACGAGGACGCCGGCGACATGCAGCGCGATCAGGCCGAGGGTGACATAGACGAGCCCTTCGTGCAGGTCCTCCACCCACTCCGCCCCCCAGAAGGCGTCCGTGGTCATCATGAACCCGGTCGCGGCTATGGAGGTGATCATCCCCAAAAGGGCGAGGGTCATCAGGCCACCGGCCGGGTTGTGGCCGAGATAACGCGGGGCACGCCCGCGAACCGCCTTGCGCATGTAGCCGAGGGTCTCCGCCGGCGGCCGCACGAAGTCGCTGAAGCGCGCATGGCGGGAGCCGACGAAGCCCCAGGCAACGCGCAGCGCGATGAGGGCGGCGATGGCGTAGCCCACGGCAATATGCAGCCGCTCGAACTCGTCGCCTGTCGCGAAGGCAACGAGGAACAGGAAGACGAGGCTCCAGTGGAAGATGCGCACGAACAGATCCCATACCCGGACCATCGGCGCGCTTGCGGGTGTTCGTTGGGTGGCGGTCGCCGGCGGCATCACGCCGCCGGCTTGGACCGCTTCCGGCTGAGCGGTCATGCGCTACATCTTGGCCACGATGTCGCCCGAGGTCGGGTCGACAAATAGCTCGGTGCGGCCGCCGTTCTGGTCGATGGCGTAGATCTCGCCGCAAGCGGCCTTGAGCTTCGCCTTCTGGACCTTGTAGCCCTGAGCTTCGGCCTTGGCCTTCAGCGCGTCGAGCGAAAGCCACTGAGTTTCCGGGGCGGAGGTGCAAGGTCGACCGAGGCTGTTCGCTTGAGCGGTAGACACCCCGGCAAGTCCGACCAGCGCAGCGGTGACAATGGCGATCTTATCCATGAGTTTCTCCTTGTTGCTTCGAGCGTCGCGACGCGACGTCGATGGCCCGGAGAGTGGCGCAAGCGCCCTGACCGCCCGCTGTGATCGAGTGTCAGCAGTTTGTCAGGTCGGCGTGTTTTTTCCTCACCCGCAACTGCTTTGCCAGGACAGATCGAATCGGCCCGGCCGGTGCTCCTCAGCGGGGCTACTTGATCAATCACCAAACCGGCGACCGTGAAGCGAGAACTGAAAAACCTGCTGAAGATCACACTTCTCCTTGGCTATAACGGGCTCCCTAACGCTGAGGTCTACTTCGACCGACGCGATGTGAAGCACTGGACCGTCCCGGGCCGCGCCGGCAACGAAGAGGCCGTTTGATATGGGTGACGATGATGGGAGGCGCGGGAGCTTGTATTTAGATATGCGCGACCATAGTGGGACAGGGCGCCTCTCGCACCACCGCCTTGAGTGTCGCCGCGTGCTCGGGAGCCCAGTTACCTTTCCAGGCCAGAACGATGAGGTCGGCCGACTCTTCGCGGGCTACACGTAGGATCTCCGTGCCCGGCTCTCCGTGTCCAAGGAGCAACCGGACCCTCAGGCCCGCGAGCGGGCAGACGCAGGCGAGGCGCTCGATGAACTCGCT
Source organism: Microvirga sp. (assembly GCA_020697385.1). GTDB lineage: Bacteria > Pseudomonadota > Alphaproteobacteria > Rhizobiales > Beijerinckiaceae > Microvirga. The sequence continues at coordinate 2,772 of JAJFBI010000294.1, forward strand.
GGCCCAGGCCGGCCACTCGTGCTGCGCCTGATCGAGGTAGAGAGGCGAGGTGAGCGATCCGCGCTCTTGAGGCACCGGCATCCCGCCGACTGCGACCTGCAGCACCAGAAGCTCGGCACCAGCACGCTGGGCAACCTCCGCGGCGCAGCGCACCGCGCCCGCTGCAGTCGGGCTGCCGTCGTGCGGGAACACGACCCGGTTCAGACGCCAACCTCCCAAGTCGTGCCTCGGATTTACCAGCACGACCGGACAGGACGACTCGCGCAGCACCGCAAGCGCGGTGCTTCCTACTATGTCCGTTGGCCGCACCGCCGCCGTATGGGTACACATCACGATCAAGCGCGCGTTGATCTCCTTGGCTGCGCGCAGGATGACAACCGCCGGCTCGCCCTCGCGGGCCTCCACGCTGAACGAGCCAAGCGCGGCCGTCGAAAGGCCGAGCCGCTCGACCAGCCCCAGGGGGGGCTCTGGATCTCCCGCTGAGATATGGACGATGCGCAGGGGGAGCTGATCGAGCTCGGAGAGGACCGTAGCGACCGGAAGCGCCGCAAGCGCATATTCCGAACCATCGAGGGGCAGAAGGATCACGGGGCCGTTCACCGGTGCACCTCCTTCGGTTCACTCAGCGAAGGCGCGCCCCCGACCACGCGGAGCTCACGATCCCGACCGCGCCACGTCAAGCGCATTGAGAGCTCGCGCCACTGCGGCGGCAAGTTGGGCTTATGCTCGAGCCTTCCCCCCGCAAGGCACAGGCCGGCGAAGCCGAACACCGCGGCCTGCCAGAGGCCGCCGAGGGCGGCCATATGAACGCCGCCTGCGGCGTTGCCCATGTTATTGGCGAGGTCGACCTCGCTCGCCTGCCGGAAATAGCGCTCGGCTGATGCGACGTCCCCGAGTCGAGCTGCCAGCAAAGCATGGATCGCCGGGCTCAGCGAGCTGCCGTGTCCACAGCGCGGCTCGTAGTAGCGAAAGTTGGCTTCGCGGACCTCCGGCGGAAGGCGGTCCCACAGTAAGTGGATCAGCATCAGGACGTCCGCTTGCTTAATGATTTGTGAGCCCTGGATGCGCTCTCGGCCGAGGAGCATGTCCATGGGAGCGGTGCGGGGCTGGAAGGCACTAAGGTCAATCTCCTCCAGGCCGAAATAGCCCCGGAACTGCTCGAACAGGCCTGTGCGCTCGTCGAAGCCGGTGTAGAGGTCGCGGGCTGCGCGGTGCCATTCGCGGAGCTCGTCCTCGGCGAGCCCGAGTCGGGTCGACAATGCCGCCCAGCGCTCCGGCCAGCGCTGAGCGAGCAAGCGGGCCGTCGCCTCTCCGACCTCGAGATTCCACTGCGCCATGCCGTTGGTATAGGCGTTGTCGTCCACGCTCTCATGGTACTCGTCCGGACCAACGACGCCCCGGATGTGCAAGCGCCCGTCCTCTTCGCGTTCGGCGCGACCCGCCCAGAAACGGGCGGTCTCGAACAGAATCTCAGCACCGGCCTCGAGTAGAAAGGTGTCGTCGCCTGTTGCGCGCCAATAGCTCCAGACGCCGTAGGCAACGTCGGCGCTGATGTGCTGCTCCTGTTCAGCCAAGAGGATCGGGATCACCTCGCCGTCCGGTGCGATCACAACCGAGGGCGTCACGTCCTCCCCGGTGTCGGCGGACTCCCACGCGTAGAATGCGCCACGGTACCCTAGCCGCACGGCCTTGGCCCGGGCTGCCGCAAGCGTGTGATAGCGGTACATCAGGAGCGCCCTCGCGGCCTCTGGCCAGGTCAAGATGTAGAAAGGGAGCATGAAAATCTCGGTATCCCAGAAAACATGCCCCCCGTACGACCGGCCCGTCAGGCCGCGTGCGCCAATCGACACCCTCTCGTCCTCCGGGTTGGCCGCGCTGACCAGGTGGTAGACGGCAAAGCGCAAGGCGCGCTGGGCCGCCGGGTCACCCTCGACCCGAATGTCGCTGGCGCGCCACCTGGCCGCCCAGGCCTCCCGGTGGCTGTCCACGAGCGCGGGAAACTGGTTTCTGGCTGCACGCTGCGCGTGGGCGCGCGCCGCCCTGGCCGGGTGGTGGTCGTCCC
>JAJFBI010000295.1 GCA_020697385.1 Microvirga sp.
AGGCTGATCTCCACGGACGAGCCTGGCTGGTGGAGCGTCTCTCCCGAATGGAAGGGCGTGTCGATGAAGACCTCCGCAACACCGATCCTCACAACATAGCGTAGCGTGGAGCCAAGGAACTCACTGTGCACGATGGTGCCCGGCAGCAGGACATCGCCCGCCCCTGCCCGGCCCAGGGACGCGTGCTGCGGCCGGAAGACGAGCTTGGCTCCCTCTGGCACGACCACGTGAGCCGGAATCGGCAGGCGAACCCCGCCGTCAATTTCGAAGAAGCGCTCGCCTCCCTCGCGCACCACGCGGCCCAGCAGGATATTCGCCGTGCCGAGGAAGTTCGCCACGAACAGATTGGCGGGCTTCTCGTAGAGTTCCATAGGCGTCCCTACCTGCTGCACGATGCCGTCGTTCATGACGGCGATGCGGTCGCAGATCGTGTTGGCCTCCTCCTGGTCATGCGTGACGAAGATCGTCGTTAGGCCCAGTCGCTGCTGCAGATCCCGCAGTTCCCGCCGCACCTGCACGCGCATCTTGGCGTCTAGGTTCGACAGGGGCTCATCGAGAAGCAGAACCTTCGGCTCGATGGCGATGGTGCGGGCCACTGCGACGCGCTGCTGCTGGCCCCCGGAGAGCTGCGACGGACGCCGGTCGGCAAGATGCGCGAGCCCGACGAGTTCCAGGGCCGCCGCGACGCGCCTGTCGATCTCAGACCGTGGGAGCTTCCGCTCCTCAAGGCCAAACGCAACGTTGCGCCTCACCGTCATGTGGGGCCACAGGGCATAGGATTGGAACACCATGCCTACGTCACGTTTCCAGGGCGGCAGACGCGACACGTCCCGACCGCCGACCAGAACCTCACCGCCATCGGCTTGGTTGAACCCGGCGATCAGGCGCAGCAGAGTGGTCTTTCCGCATCCAGACGGACCGAGGAAGGCGAAGAACTCGCCGGGCCGGATATGCAGGTTGATGCCCTTAAGGACATGGTTGGTGCCGTAGGACAGATCGACACTACGGATGTCGACATCGACGGCATCGATGCCGAGTTCGGACATGGGGAGAGGCTGGTTCATGGGTGTTGTTTCCTCGGGTCAGACGCGCTCAGCGGCCGGCCCCTTTTGCCTTCTGGCTTCTTTCGATGATCATGTGGGACGCAAAGGTGCACAGAGCGACGAGCAGCACAGCGATAACGCCCAGCGCTGCCCCGGGACCGCGCCCGGCTGCCGACTGCATGAAGACATAGAGACCATAGGCGAGAGGAGCGTCCGCGTTCGATTGGACGAGCATCAGTGTCGCCGAAAGCTCTACAGCGGCGGTCGCGAAGCTCGTGACGAAGCCCGCCAGAATGCCGCCTGCCATGAGCGGCAGCACCACGCGCCGGACTGTTCGCATCTTTGTGGCGCCGAGATTCTCAGCCGCCTCCTCGAGCGAGACCGAAATCTGCTGCAGGGCGGCGTAGCAGGCGCGCAGGGCGTAAGGCAGACGCCTGATCGCCAGCGCCAGCACAATCGTGATCCACAGGGTGGCGAGCGGGGTACCGTCGGGAAGCTGCACCCCGTAGAAGGTCCGCAAGTACCCGATGCCGAGCACAACACCCGGGATCGCCAGAGCGGCGGTCGCAGCCCAGTCGAGCCATTCGCGGCCGATGAGCTTCGTTCTCAGGACCAAATAGGCGATAGCGGTACCGAGGACCACATCGATCAGACCCGCGATGGAGGCATAGAGGAGGGTGTTCTTGACGTACACGAAGCTTTCGCCGAACACGCGGCCGTAATGAGCCAAGGTGAAGGCGTCCGGCAGCGGGCTGAAGGACCAGATCGTTGCGAAGGAGAGCAGCAGCAGCCCGATATGGGGCGCCAACACCAGCAGCAGGATGAGCAGGACGGCCGCGTAGGCGAGCACGCTCTCCCAAGGGCGCATCGTGCGCTTCGCCAGGCCGCCGCCGCCCCGCTGCACAGTCGCATAATCCTTGCCGCGCATGGCGCGGGCGGAAATCCACATGGCCAGGATCGACATGCAGATCAGCACGACGGAGATCACGTATCCCATAGGATCAGCGATGCCGATGGAGGTGACTCGCAGGTAGGCCTGCGGCGCCAGCATGTCCTTGACGTTCAGGAGCAGCGGCGTCGCGAGATCGTCGAAGACCTTGACGAAGACGAGCGAAGCGCCGGCGATATAGCCCGGCATGGCAAGCGGGAAGACGATGCGACGGAATAGCCGGAACCCGGAGCTACCGAGATTCTGTGCCGCCTCCTCCCTTGACCGGTCGATATTGCGCAGAGCCGTCGAGAGATTGATGAGGATAAACGGAAAGTAATGCACGGCCTGAACGAAGATGACCCCGTTCAGCCCCTCCATGAAGGGAATCTTGATGCCGAACCACTCGTCGAGAAGCAGGTTCACCGTGCCGTTCCGGCCGAACAGGAGCAGCATGGCAACTGCGCCGACGAACGGCGGCATGATCAACGGCAGAAAGCCCAGGGTCTGGATCAGCATTGCGCCGCGGAATTCGAACCGCGTGGTGATGTAAGCGAGTGGAAGAGCGAAGATCGACGCGACGACCACAGACATCGCGGACACATAGACCGAATTCCAGAACGAGCGGATGAACAGATCCGTTCGCGCGAAGTCGAGGAAGTTGACCAGGGTGAACTCGCCCGATCCCTTCTCCGTGAACGCGACATAGATCACCGTTCCGACAGGCACGATGAGGAACAGGAACAGGAAGATGGTAATCCCCAGTGCGAGGGCGATCTGCCCCGGCGTGGCCGACATTCTCATGAACCTGGAAGACGCGGACGGCGCATGCGCTCGCCCGGCGGTCGTGGCGCCAGCCATGGACGCTCTCCTAAACTCGGAAAAGGGCTTGTGCGGGCGGCTCGCCTAAGCCAGCCGCCCGCCGGAACGATCAGCGTACGAGCTTCAGGGCCTGCTCGGCCTTGGCCTGTGCCTGCTGGTAACGCTCCTTGGCGAACGCGGCCCATTGCTGCTCAAGCTCGGCCTGGCGAGCACCCTTCTCCTTGCCGCCGGTGAAGGCGCCGGCGATCTCGGGCGATGAAGCCTGCTGCTCGGTAACCGGCACGGCGGCGACGAGGTCGCGGGCCTCCTTCACCAGAGCCTTGGCGTCCGCATTGTCCTTCTTGGCAATCGCGGCTTCGGCGTCGTGGATGGCCTTAGTGGCTGCCTTGAGAGCGTCGAGTTGGAACGTAACGGTTTGGTCGTAGAGGACGTCGACCACGTTCGTGCGCTTCTCCGACACGTCAACGTCGAACTTCACCCGGGACCCCAGGGACGGATCCTTGAAGGGATTCGGATAGTCCGCCGGAGCCTTCGCATAGACCGCCGGGTTCACAGGCAGACGGCGGATGCTTGGCTCGAGCAGAACTTCCTGCCCGGCGGGAGAGACGAGATAGTCGACAAATGCCTCGGCCCCGGCCTTGTTGGGAGCATTGGCAACCACAGCGACATTCGCCGGAACGATTGTTGTCACAGTTGGGTAGACGAACTTCACCGGGAAGCCAGAAGCTTGAGCCGAGAAGGCGAAGAAGTCGATCACGATGCCGAAGCCGACCTGCCCCGAATTGACCGCCTCCGGCACGCCGAAGGAACGCTCCGTGATCTGGCGGAAGTTTCCGGACATTTCCTTGAGCGTACGCCAGCCCTGCTCCCAACCCTCGCCCTGCAGAATCGTCTCGATGGTGAGGTGTGTCGTACCTGAGCGCGAGGGCGCCGCCATGGCAACGTGATCGAAGTAGACGGGCTTGGCGAGATCCTGCCAATCCTTGGGTTCAGGCAACTTGTTCGCCTTGGCGTAGCGATCGTTCCACATGATGCCGTAGCCGGACGCCGCGAAGCCGGAATACAGATTCTCGGGGTCGTTGATCGGATAGGAGCCGATCTTGTCCGGAATGCCCTCGGCCTTCGGCTTATGCTTCTGAAGCAGGCTCTTGCCCTTCAGAACTTCGAAGGCGTCCGGAGCCGAAGCCCAGAAGATATCGACCTGGTTGTTGGCCTTAGTCTCCTCGAGGAACTTCACGCCAGCATTCGTGTTACGGTTCTGCACGTCGAGGGTCACACCCGGGTGCGCCTTCTCGAAGGCCTGCTTGAACGGATCGGTCACGTCTTTCGAGAACGAGGTCACGACGGTGACCTTGCCGGACTGGGCGAAGGCAGCCCCGGTGAACAGGGCAGTGCCGATCAATGCCGCTGCGGCGACGGAATGGCGAAGCATCAGTTTCCTCCAACGTAATTATATAATTAGGTCGCCACGAGGCGTCCAAGGACACCATACCCATGAATTATGCCCATTTGCACCCGGTCCTTTGTTGGGGATCGAGCTGTCAACCGGCAAGCGCGTCTCAGCCGGGTACACTGCATCTGTGAAAGGGGAATCCCGATGAACAAAGTCCGTCTATGGGCAGGGAGAGGCTCTCGTGGCGGTCGGGAGCGGACTGAGCGCCGGTGAAGGAAACTCTAGGCAACCCGCCAAAGGGCCGCAATGGGTCAAAGAGCGCTGTAGACTGGATCTGTCTGGAGGTCTGCTTACCACCTCATCGGCGAAATTCGGCTTCTTGCGCTGCTTAAGATTGTTCGGCCTGCTAAGCTAATTGAGAGGTTAGGCGGCACCGTCTAAGCTGCCAAGACAATGTCGAAATGCCCTTGAAGTGCGCCTGGCTCCGGAAGTTGCGCAGAAGCCAAGGGCACAATTAAGCTGCGGCGAGCCTGAGGATCACGGATGCGGTTGAGCACCCCGTCACGTGCGTTGAGAGGCTCGTCCTCAATGTACATCTGCGTGACGAGACGTCCCTGCCCCGGCACATGCACGGCAAAACGGCACATGCACGGCAAAATGGATGTGCGGCGTCCGACCCGGATATGGCACCGGCCGGATAGTGCGGAACCGATATCGGCCCTGCTCGTCCACTTGCGTGCGGCCATAGCCCTGGAAGGCATGATCGATGCGCCCCTGCCCACCCGCACGAGGATGACGGTAGATACCGTTCGCATCGCACTGCCAGATCTCGACCACGCTTCCCGGCCTAGCACTACAGTT
>JAJFBI010000296.1 GCA_020697385.1 Microvirga sp.
GATCCAGTCCCGCTGCTCCATGTGCCATGCGGCGGAGCCCGTCTGGGACGGCATCACGATCGCCCCGCGAGGCGTTCGCCTCGACACGCCGGAAGAGATTGAGCGGCATCGGGACATGATCCGGGTTCAAAGCGTACTGACCCATGCCATGCCGCCCAACAACATCACCGAGATGACCCTCGACGAGCGCAGGGCTGTGGCAACCTGGCTGGCGGCCCGCGACACGGCCACCCGCTGAGTTTCCGCATCGTGCGGCCAGCAATCTATGATGGAGAAGACGAGTGACCGAACTCACCCTGGAAGCAGCTCAAAAAATTGCCGCCACCGCCCTCAAGACGGCGCGGGAGAAATCCTTCAAGCCTCTCGCCGTGGTGGTTTATGACGACCGTGGCGCGCTCAAGGCCCTCCTGGCGGAGGACGGGACCAGCATCAAGCGGGCCGAGATCGCTATGGGCAAGGCCTATGGCGCCCTGGCGCTCGGCATCGGATCCCGCGCCCTGCACAAGATGGCAACCGACCGCCCCTACTTCATCGCGTCCGCCACCCACGCGGTGGGCGGACAGCTCGTCCCGGTTCCGGGCGGCGTGCTGATCAAGGACGGTCAGGGACGGATCCTGGGATCGGTGGGCGTTTCAGGCGACACATCCGACAACGATGAGATCGCCGCCGCTGCCGGCATCGAGGCGGTCGGCCTGGTCTTCGACACGGGCGCCTGAGCCCTCCTCGCAGGCTCAACCCCTTGTCATCCCAGGAATTCTTTAATTTTTTGGATAGTACTGGACATAAACAGTTGATTGATCAACAAATAGGACAAGGTTACTGCCTTACCGGCTCTGACCGAAACATTCAAAAAACCCTGAGATAATCAGAAAGGGAACGCGTCCAATGTCATCATGGTTGAAACGTACCGCTCTGGCGGCCGCCGCAACGGTGGCCTTTTCGAGCTTCGCGGTCGCGCAAGTGGTCTACCACCGCGGCAATGACGGCGAGCCTGAGACGCTCGATGTCCACAAGACCTCCACCGTGGGCGAGTCCCACGTTCTGCGTGACCTCTATGAAGGTCTCGTGATCAAGAACAACAAGGGCGAAGTGGTGCCCGGCGTGGCCGAGAAGTGGGAAATGGCCGATGACGGCAAGACCTACCGCTTCACGCTTCGCTCCAATGCCAAGTGGTCCAATGGCGACGCGCTGAAGGCATCGGACTTCGTGTTCGCTTATCGCCGCATCATGAACCCGGAAACCGGTGCCAAGTACGCCAACATCCTTTATCCGATCCTGAACGCCGAGAAGGTGAACAAGGGCCAGGCCAAGCCTGAGGAACTCGGCGTGAAGGCGGTGGACGACCGCACCCTCGAGATCCGCCTTGAGCAGCCGACCCCCTACTTCATCGAACAGCTGACCCACCAGACAGGCCTGCCCGTCCATCCGGCTTCGGTCGAGAAGTTCGGCAAGGATTATGTGAAGCCCGGCAACTTGGTGTCCAACGGCGCCTACACGCTGGCCGAGTTCGTGCCGAACTCGCACATCAAGGTCGTGAAGAACCCGAACTTCCATGACGCCGCGAACGTCAAGATCGATCAGGTGATGTTCTACCCGATCTCCGATCTCGCCGCCGCCGTCCGCCGCTTCCAGGCCGGCGAGCTTCACTCCACTCCTGACATCCCGGCCGACCAGGTGAAGGCTCTCAAGGAGCGGTTCAAAAATCAGGTCGTGATCGGCCCGTATCTCGGCGTCTGGTGCTTGCCCGTCAACACCTCGAAGGCACCGTTCGATGACGTGCGCGTCCGCAAGGCGCTCTCCATGGCCATCGACCGCGAGTTCATCGCTGAGCAGATCTGGGGCGGCACCATGCTGCCGGCCTACTCCTTCGTGCCTCCGGGCATCGGCAACTACGGCAAACCGGCCCAGGCCGAATACGCCACCATGTCGCCCATCGACCGTGAAGACAAAGCGAAGGCCATGCTCAAGGAGGCCGGCTACGGCCCCGGCGGCAAGCCGCTCAAGGTTGAGATCCGCTACAATACCACGGACAACAACCGCAACACGGTCGTCGCCATTGCCGACCAATGGAAGGCGCTCGGCGTCGAGACGTCCTTCATCAACACCGACTCCAAGACCCACTTCGCGCATCTGCGCGACGGCGGCGACTTCGACATCGCCCGCTACGGCTGGATCGGCGACTACTCGGATCCGCAGAACTTCCTGTTCCTGCTTGAGAGCGACAACAAGGGCTTCAACTACGGCAAGTGGAAGAATGCCCAGTTTGACGATCTCATGAAGAACAAGGCTGCCAAGGAAGGCGACCTCAAGAAGCGCGCCGAGTACCTGCTCCAGGCCGAGCAGATCTTCATGAAGGAAGAGCCGTGGATCCCGCTGCTCCACTACAGCACGAAGAACCTGGTCTCGGACAAGCTCGTCGGCTTCAACCAGAACATTTCTGGCGTGTACCCGAGCCGCTTCCTGTCTCTGAAGCAGTAAGCAGCATCCTCGATCTTGCCGGGCGGTCTCTAGGCCGCCCGGCTCACAAACGACACGTCGGCCGCCAAGGCTGCTTCCCTCGCTGAGGGGTTGTTATCGAGCGGAGTCGATACCGTGATCCCCTTCGTTTTCCGCCGTCTTCTCTCGGCGATTCCTACGCTTTTCATCATCATTACAATTTCGTTCTTCCTGATCCGGCTCGCGCCGGGCGGCCCCTTCGATCTGGAGCGCCCGCTCGAAGCCAAGGTCATGGAGAATCTGCAGAAGATCTACGGCCTCGACCGGCCGCTCTTCGAGCAGTATCTGCGTTATCTCGCAGCCGTGGTTCAAGGGGATTTCGGCCCCTCCTTCATCATGCGCGATTTCAGCGTTGCTGAACTGTTCGCCAACGGACTTCCCGTCTCGATGCGGATCGGTGGGCTCGCGCTCGGGCTCGCCATCATCGTGGGCGGGACGCTCGGCTCCATCGCGGCCTTCCGGCAGAACAGCACGATCGACTACATGGTGAGCGGTCTCGGCACCTTCGGCCTGACGATCCCGACCTTCGTGATCGCTCCGGTGCTGCAGATCGTGTTCGGCCTCACCCTGGCACTCTTGCCCGTTGCGGGTTGGGCGGGGGGAGCGCCACGCAACCTGATCCTGCCGGTCATCACCCTCGCGCTGCCACAGATCGCCATCATCGCGCGCATGACCCGCGCCGCCATGATCGAGAACCTGCGCTCGAACCACATCCGCACGCTTCGCTCGCTCGGCCTGCCCGGATGGGTCATCGTGCGGCACGCGCTGCGTGGTGCGGCCCTGCCGGTGGTGTCCTACCTCGGACCGGCCGCCGCGGCCCTGCTCACCGGCTCGGTGGTGGTGGAAACCATCTTCGCCCTGCCGGGCGTCGGCCGTTACTTCGTCGAGGCCGCACTGAACCGCGACTACACCCTGGTGATGGGCACCGTCGTCGTGGTGGCGGTGTTCGTGCTCGTCTTCAATCTGATCGTCGACATCCTCTACGCGGTGATCGACCCCCGCGTCCGTTACGACTGAGGCACCGCCATGGCTGAAGGCGCCGTCATTTCCGACATCCCCGTCACCGGTCCCGTGACCGGCCGTTCCCTCTGGGCCGATGCGCGGGCCCGACTCCTGCGCAACAAGGCCTCCGTGGCCAGCATGATCATCCTGACGCTGATCGCGCTTGCCTGCATTTTCGGGCCTTTCTTCACCGGTCATCCCTTCGACCGGGTTTATCCCGACTACGTGCGCGCGCCGGCGAGCCTGACCGCATATCCCAAGGCGGAGCAGATCATCCCCCAGGCCGAGCGCATTGGTTCCCGTGTGAGGGCAAAGCCTGAGAATATCGAGATCACGGACGATGCCGTGCGCATGGCGCTCGTCAGCACGAGCACGCGGCCCGTCGACGAGCGGCTGCTGGCCTATTTCGAGCGTTCGGATCTGTTCGGCGTCGCACAGGTCGTGGAACGCCAGGATGAAGGGCGCCGCCTTGTGGTCGACGTGCCAATCGAGAAGGAGTATTTCTTCTTCGGCACCGAGGCCAATGGGCGCGACCTTCTCACACGCACCATGAAGGCCGGCCAGGTCTCTCTCGCGATCGGACTTCTGGCAACCTTTGTGGCGATCATCATCGGCGTTGTGTACGGGGCGACATCCGGGTACCTCGGAGGGCGCGTCGACCTCGTGATGATGCGTATCGTCGACGTCCTTTACTCGCTGCCGTTCATCTTCTTCGTGATCATGCTGGTTGTGTTCTTCGGCCGCAATTTCGTGCTGGTGTTCCTGGCCGTTGGCGCCGTCGAGTGGCTCGACATGGCCCGCATCGTCCGCGGGCAGACGCTGTCGATCAAGCGGCAGGAATATGTCCAGGCCGCCGAGGCACTCGGAGTGGAAACGAAGGGCATCATCCGCCGGCACGTGATCCCGAATACCCTCGGCCCCGTGGTGGTCTACATGACCCTTATGGTGCCGCGCGTGATCCTGCTGGAGAGCTTCCTGTCCTTCCTTGGGCTCGGTGTCCAGGAACCCTACACCAGCCTTGGCGTCCTGATCGCGGAAGGCGCCAAGAGCATCCAGGATTCCACCTGGATGCTGATCTATCCCGCACTGACGCTTGTCGCGATCCTGTTCTGCCTGAACTTCATCGGCGATGGCCTGCGCGATGCTCTCGACCCGAAGGATCGCTGACATGGTCGAACCTGTTCTTTCCGTTCGCAACCTTCACGTCCGATTCCGCACCGGCGACGGCATTCTCCATGCGGTGAAGGGCATCGATATCGACATCAACCCGGGCGAGACCGTCGCCATCGTG
>JAJFBI010000297.1 GCA_020697385.1 Microvirga sp.
GCCTTCTTCAGCTCGTCAAAAAGCCCGTCCTTGTTGAAAACCTCTTTCGGGTCACGGCCGTCCAGAAGCTGGTCCAGGGTGTCTTTCTTGATCGCCATAGCGCCCTCCGTCGGCGTCACTATGGCCCCGCACACAAGATTCCTGACAGTCCCGCAGGGAGTTCACATCCTGGAATTCAACAACCTCGAAAGGCTAGCCGCTGATCGGGTCTATGAGTTCGCGTATTTCCTGACCACTAACGCAATCAGGGGGACCGTTGCTGGGACGGCGCTTCGTCCGGTCGCCATGCGCTAATTCCCGCATACAGATAGGAGGGACGCGGCGAAGGCCGAGTCTCCCCATGCTTGATTGGGCCTGCTCGCGGCGACGGTGCGAGACGAATCGCACCACGCTGCCGTCGCGCGGGTGCAGTTCGAGATGATCACGAGGTCGAGACCCGCGAGGTGGCCAGGCCGGCAATTGATCTGAGCGCCGTCGCTTCCTCGCGCGTAAACCGCTCCGCCGGCGCTTCACCCGTCGTGCCATGAATGCGAACATCAGCGACCTCGCGCACCCAGCCCTCCAGATGCGCCTCGAGCGCCGCGAAGCTCTCAAACGACCGTCCCGCGACGGCATTCCTCTTCACGTAGCCCACCCCCCGCTCGTCCTTGCCCTTAGTGCGGGCCCGATACGGAGCGCAGGCCCGCGGCCGACCCATTGTCGGCTTCTTCCACAGCAAGAGGGGGTCACCAGTAGCGAAGGAGCAGTCGACGGAGCGTCGCCTTGGCCTCGTCGGGAATGACGAGAGCTGCGCGCTCGTCGGCCGGTCGAGGAGCGCGTCAACGCCGAGAAGATCCGTGATCTCTGCCAGCGTGTTGAAGTGGTCGGCGCGCCGGGGGGAAGCCGCGAACCCCCTATACATTCAGCGGACAATTAGGAGATTCGGGCGGTGCTTCGGTCAGCCATCCGCGCTCGCCGAATGCAGAAAGATCAACTCCGGGCGGCGCATACCATCCCGCCGAGCCGTATCGGGCACCAAGCTTAATCGCAACATCCTTGTTGCCGTAAGGAATCCGCAGTTGCGTCCCGGCCATCGAATTCGGCTGGGCGGGAGTCGACGGAGCGGCATCGGCCCCAGCTTTGCGTTTCCGAGACCTCTTGGTTGGCCCCGCCGATTGAGGCGCAGATGAACCAGCCGGCTTGTAGGCGGCCCTACGACCGCGCCTGCGGCGCTTGGTGTCTCGGTTCGAGTCAATCCACGCAGACATCGCGGTCGAGCTGGCATTGGCCTCGTCGGGAATGACGAGGCCTTTTCCCTGTGCGATCTTCTCGGCGTACAGCAACTGGGCCGGACTGACCGGTTTGGCTTCGAGCTTCCCAGCCATTTCACCGTCGACTCTCTTGGGCGCGTGTTCGCTGAGAAACTTGCGGCAGATCGAGATCGACGTTTCGTAGCCGGGCGGAGGCTTGATGCCCTTCTGGCGAACGAGGCTGGCGGCAAAGCGCTTCATCGCAGGCGTTGGCGGATACGCTGCGGCGCCGTTACCGACTGCAGCACCAAGCAAGGGGGTCCCTCCGATTGCGGAGCCGTCCTTGAGCTTGCCGATGATGCGCTGGGCGACATCGCACACGGCATCAATCGCGCCGACCATCTCCTGCTTGCCCACAACCACATCATCGAGCAGGCATTCAAGCTGCGCTGTGACGCCCGGATCGACCAGAACCGGATCGGCCTGTTTGAGGACGCCGAACAGCGACAAGCCAGTCTCGGTCGGCACGATGTGCTTCCCCTGGGCCATCAAGAAGCTCTGTTTCTTAAGCCCGCCGATGATCTCGGCTCGGGTCGCTGGCGTGCCGATGCCCTTAGCTTCCTTCAGGCGCTCCCGCAGCACCTCATCGTCAACGAACCGCCAGGCATTCTGCATCGCCTCGATAAGGGTGCCTTCCTTGTAACGCGGCGGTGGCCGGGTCTCCTTGTCCTCGATTTTTGGATCCTGGAGTCGCGCAGTCTCACCGTTGCGCAGCGGTGGAAGCAATTGTGCCTCGTCACCCTTTTCGTCGGCAGGCTGCCACTCCGGAAATGCTGCGCGCCAGCCGAGATCGATGGGTTGACGGCCGGCGGCGCGGAACTCGAAGCCACGCACGTCGAGCGTTGCGGTGGTCTGCCGATAGCGGAAATCGGGCATCAGGGCTGCCAGATAGGCCCGCGCGATTACGTCGAACAGTTTTTTCTCGTCGGATGACAGGCGAGGCCAGACCTCGCGCAACGTCGATCGTATTGACGTTGGGAATGACAGCATGATGGCTCGCACCTTCCAGACCCTTATCGTAGAAGTTGCCGCTCGCGCCTTTCCGGATCACCGGCGGATCGGGCACGGGGATGGCGCTGAACGACTGGCCCACCTGCAGCCCGGCCACGATCTTCGGCACGTCCGATATCAGGCCCTGCGGCAGGTACCGCACCTCGGCGCGAGGATAGGTGATGATCTTCTTGCCCTGGCCGTCATAGAGCTCCTGCGCCACCTCGAGCGTCTTGCTGGCCGGCCAGCCGAAGCGGGAGCCGCATAGTTTCTGCAGCGACGGCAAATCGTGCAGCTTGGGTGGTCCTTGCCGCTTATCGTCGACGCGAAGAGTGAGCGCGCCCTCGAAATCCCGAGCCGCATCGGCAATTTGCTGGGCAATCTCGCGCCGGACGACTCGGTCATGTGGCGCGTGCCGCATCTGGAATTGGCCGCCGGCAGCTTTCGCGGTGGCGACAACTTCGAAATAGGCGATTGGCACGAAGTTCCGGATTTCTAGCTCACGCTTGCACACAATGGCTAAGGTCGGCGTCTTCACCCGGCCGACACCGATCACTCCCCGCGCACCCTGTCCCAGGATGACGGTCGCGGTGCGGGTCAGTGATAGGTTGTAGATTTGGTCGGCCTGGCGGCGCGCAACGGCCGCGGCGTAGAGCCGGGCGTATTCGGCATTCGGTTTTGCCCGACCAAATGCGTCGCGGATGGTCTGGGAGTCCTGCGCGGTGAACAGCACCCGCATCACTTGTCCGCGGTATTGATAATGCTCGAGAATTTCCTGACCGATGAGTTGACCCTCGCGGTCGCAATCGGTGGCGAGCCAGACCCGTTTGGCGGTGCGCAGTGCTTCGCGAATGGCTCTGAGCTTCGTGGCTTTGTTGCCGCCCTCTGCCGGGCGAGTGCCGTAAAGACCTTCTGGCCGCAGCAGGATCGGCGACCAGCGCTTCCACTCCGGGACAACATCTTCCGGCTCGAGCAGGTCGAATAAATGACCTTCGGCCGGAAGGATTTCTCCGTAACGAGAGCCGACGGCGGCGCGCACGTCTTTCGCTTGGCTGGATTTCTCCGTGATAACGATTTGATCGGCCATGACGGGTTCGTGGAAGGGATCGATTCGACCGTAACCGCGATAAAGAACGTATAGTGAACGTGGCTGGCTCGCAAGCCGCCCTGGTGGCATCGCGCCGGCAGAAGCGTCCAGACCGTGGTCTGGGCACACATTGCAGTGCCAAGGGCTTCGCTACGCCGCCGCTTGCTATGCCGAGCGTCCCCTCCTCGTCCTTCTCCATCATGCACGAGAAGCCACGAAGCGACGCTTCTCAGACGTGAGCTTCGGGATGATCGCCTGTGACGCGAGGAACTCCGAGGGCGCGGGTTTAGGTCAGAGGCAGGAACGCGGTGGGTCAGTTCGCGGCCGGACCGGCGGCATTGATGATCGGGGTCCACTTCTCGGTTTCGGAGGCGACGAGCGCCTTGAGCGCGTCCGCGCCACGCCGCTTCGGCAGGACGGCGCCGATCTCCTGGAGCCGTTTCCGCGTGGGCGGATCGTCGAGGGCCTGGTTGCACTATGAATTGGGCCGCGCTCAGTAGTACGGGTCTATGGCGGTGTGCCAAAGGTTCGCGACCTGCGTGCATCCGGCCGTGGTGAAATGCACGCCGTCCACCCGCGTTGACGAAGCTAGAGTGTCGGTGTCAGGCCCCAGCCTTATGGTCGTACGGGCCGGGGCCTGCCCCACGTTCAAGGGGAAAACCGGATGCTTTCGCATGGTACAAGGGTGGGTGCCATGCACTATCGACGAACTGCCCCCGACTGCGAGCGGGATGAGAGCAGCGAGGAGTTCCGGTATTTCCTGTGAGCGCAAGCTTGGTCCGCGGCCTCAGAGCCCTTCCGCAACGAGCGAAGCTCCCCTTTGACGGCCCCCTTCATCATCACAGCCTTGGAGTGCGCCCCTTTCGGTGGACAGTGTCATGCTGCGGTATTGACCAGGCGCTGGGCGTGTTGATCCTCGAAGTGGACGGGGCTGCGGTAGCCGAGGGCTGAGTGCAGCCGGCGCGCATTGTAGACGAGATCGATGAAGCGCGGCAGGTCGGCCGTGACGTCCTCGAAGGTCTCGTAGGCCATCGGGTACACGGCCTCGACCTTGAGGGTTCCATGAAGCTCTCCGCCTTGGCGTTGTCGTAGGGATTGCCACGCCGGCCCATCGAGCCCGCGATCCCCGGCCGGGCCGAAGCGGGTGCACACGGGGAGCTGATCTATGCCGCGCCCGGCACGTCGCTGCGCGGAGGGGCGCCGGGCGACGTCCGCTCGGCCTTTCGCCGCTGCGAAGGCGCCTGGCCTGTCCAGCGCTTGAACGCATGCCCTGCCTGGGCATACCGACGCGAGCGTGGCAGCTCTCGCGAAGCCTTTACGCAGATCCGTGTGCCCGGTCGCCAGCCACACCCGAACGCCCGGCGCGATCGGGATCATCGCCGCTCCAGGACATCGAGCACGC
>JAJFBI010000005.1 GCA_020697385.1 Microvirga sp.
GGGTTGATGATGATGCCGCCGCCTTCATCGATCGCCTCGTGCACCCACTCGATGATCTCGTATTCACGGTTCGATTGCAGGAAGACGGTGGGGTAGCCGGAGGCGGCATCCCGGCACATGGCTTCAACTTCGGCCAGGGTCGTCCGTCCGTAGATCTCAGGCTCGCGCGTACCGAGGCGGTTGAGATTGGGCCCGTTGAGAATGTAGATCGGCTTGCTCATGGGTATGTGTCTCTGAGATGGAGCATGCTTATCCCTGGTAGCCGAAGAGTCGTGGCAGCCAGAGCACGGTTTCCGGCACGAAGGTGAGGATTGCTAGAGCGGCTAACATTGCAAAAAGAAATGGCATCACGTCGCGCACGATAGCGCGCAGCGGTTCGCCCGAGATGTTCGCCATGATGAACAGTAGCAGCCCATAGGGCGGCGTGATCAATCCGATCATGATGTTGATGACGACCACAACACCGAAATGCACGAGATCGATGCCCAGCGCCTGAGCCGTTGGAATGAAGACTGGAACGACAATCAGCAGGATTGCCGTCCCTTCGAGAACGCAGCCCAGCACCAGCAACAGGACATTGACAAGGATCAGGAAGCCGATGGGTGACAGATCCCATCCGGCAAGCAGCGCCTTCACGCCTTCCGGGATGTTCTCGACCGTGACGACATAGTTGAACACGAGCGAGCCGGCGATCAGCATGCCAATCGACACGCTCGTTCGGGCGCTAATTGCAAGCGAATTGTAGAAGCTGCGCCAACTCACGCTGCGGTAGAGACCGACCGAGATAAGAAGTGCGTAGGCTGCTGCGACAGCGGCTGCTTCGGTGGGGGTCATCACACCGCTGTATATACCCCCTAACAGAACGACCGGCATCATCAGCGAGGGAAATGCATTCCATGTGATCTGCGGCAGCTTGCGTAAAGGCACCGGCTTCTCGACGGGGAAGTTCCTGCGGCGCGCCGTGATGGCCACGATGACCATCTGGCTTAGTGCCATCAATAATCCTGGAATGACGCCGCCGAGGAAAAGGAATCCAATGGAAGCGTCGGACACCAGGGCATAGAGCACCATCGGAATTGACGGCGGAATGATCGGGCCGATTACAGACGAGACCGCAGTGGTGGCCGCCGCGTAGCTCGGCGTGTAGCGGCCATCCCGGGTCATCATGGCCTGCATCATGCGTCCCGTGCCAGCGGCATCCGCGATCGCGGAGCCGGACATGCCGGCGAAGATGATGCTTTGCAGGATGTTGACTTGGGCGAGGCCGCCCCGGAAGCGGCCCACAAGGGCATTGCAGAAGACCATGAGCCGGTCGGTCATGCTGCCGATGTTCATGAATTCTGCCGCCAGTATGAACAGCGGCACCGACAGGATGATGTAGTTGGAATACATGCCGTTGAGCAGTTGTTCGGCGACCGTTCCCATGTCCAGACCTGCGAGCAGCAGGTAGAGGATGGAACCCGCTATCATCGAATGGCCGATAGGCAGCCCGAGGAATGCGAGCGCCGTAATTGTGACGAGGGCGAGCGAAAAAGGGCTTGTCAGGTTCATACGCCGGAACTCGCCTTGGTGGGATCTATCTCATCGGGCGCGACGCCGCGCAGAGCCTGCCAAGCCAGCCAGATGTATCGGATGATGGTGGCGACGGCGAAGACAATGTAGATTGAGAACAACCAGTCAAAACGTATCTTGAGGTAGCTGGTCTTTTCCACCTTCATGAAAGTGATGTAGTCAAGAACCGCGGGGAATGAGATCGAGTAGAGCGCGATCAATGCGGCAGCGGTGATGAGCATCATCACGCGGCGAGGCCCGGGGCCGACAGCCCCGTAGATGATGTCGAAGCGGATTTCCTCGCGCTCGCTCACTACGAAGGCCGCGCCCCAGAGAACGAGCCAGATCCAGAGGATGACGCTGATCTCGTGCGTCCATCCGATCGGGAGACCCAAAAGATACCGGAATGTGATCTGCAGGAGGAAGGCTGCGAACATCGTGGCCAGCATGGCAACGGCGATGTTCTCCGCACGTCGAGCAAGCCACGAGCCGAATGCCCGCGATGATGAAGTCATGAAAGCCATCCCCTTCCTGAGAAGGCGCTGAGCTGATTAAAAAGCAGCCGCCGGAGCGCAATGCTCCGGCGGCTGCAAGTTCGCCTTACATCGCGTTGATCTTGTCGACCATGCCGGCCGGCCAGCTCTTTGCCAAGTCAGACGTGAGATACTTCTTCTGCGCGAATTCGCGGAAGGCCTTCAGGTCGGGCGTATAGACCTCGAGCCCCTTCTCCTTGAAGAAGGTCGCGAGCTGCGCCTCCTGCTTCAGGTGCTCTTGCGTGCTCCACTCGATTGCCTTGTCGGCGGCGGCTTGGAAGGCTGCTTTCTTCTCCGGCGAGAGCGAGTCCCACACCTTGTTGGACACAGCCAGAACGTCAAAGCCGACGAGATGCGACGTGAGGGCGATCTGCGACATCACCTCGTAAAACTTCATATTTTGAACGTTCGGCAGCGGATTGTCCTGGCCATCGATGGCGCCCGTCTGCAGTCCTGTATAGACCTCAGCATAGGCCATTGGGGTGGGGTTCGCCCCAAGAGATTGACCGAGGAACTGCCAGGCGTCGCCGCCGGGCATGCGCAGCTTGATGCCGGCGAGATCCTCAGGCTTGCTGATCTTCTTGTTGGGCTTCAAGCCCACATGCCGGGCCCCGAAATAGGTGGGGCCGAGGATGTGGATGCCGAGCTTGTCCGAGGCCATCTTCTTGAGCTGCTGACCCACATCGCTGGCGAATACTTTCTTCAGATGATCCGCATCGCGGAAGAGATAGGCTGAGGTGACGATGGACCATTCCGGAACTTGGTTCGAGATGTCCTGCGGGGCAATGTTGCCCATCTCAAGGTTGCCGCGCTGCATGGCGACGAGCTCGGTGCCTTGCTTGAACAGGGTGCCGCCGTAATAGGGCTGAAGATTGAAGCCCTGCGCTTTCACCGCCTCGCCGAACTGCTTCATCATGTTCGCCCGGATGTCCTGCTCCGAGAAGACAGCCGAGAATCTCAGGTTCGTTGGTGCCTGTGAGGCAGCCGGCCCAGCCGTGCCCCATGCCAGAAGGGCCGCACCTGCAGCCATCAGGACACGTCGATTGATGTCAAATCCCATGGTTTCCTCTCCTTCAAGTTATCGCGCATTCGCCTGCGTCTTGATGGCACTATCTCTTCCAAGATTTCTAAAATCAATATGCATTTTGCAAATCATCTGATATTTTATGTTTTGCCATATATGATAAGGGCCTAGATGGCGACGGTTCAAGGAGTTTTTAGATTGGGGCTGGCTCAAGAAAACGTGGTGGCCGGATGAGCATCGAATTGATTGCCACATCCATTGCGGATCGTGCCTACGACCGGATTCGGGCCGACATCGTATTCGGCCGTCTGGCCCCTGGGCTGCGGCTCCGGCTCGACCGGCTTGCGGAAGACTATGGAGCAAGCGTCAGTACCCTTCGAGAGATCCTAAGCCGGCTCTCGTCCGAAGGGCTCGTTGTCGCCGAAGGGCAGCGCGGGTTCCGGGCTGCTCATGTTTCCCCTGAGGGTTTCGAGGATGTCGCGGCGATGCGGCTGCTCCTTGAGACCTACGCTCTGCCCCTGTCTTTCACGGCCGGCGACCTCGAATGGGAGAGCCGGGTCGTGGCCGCCCATCACAAGCTCGCCTTCATGGAGCGGCGGATGCTGGCCGGAGACCAGGAGGGGACAGAACTCTGGAAGCGGTACGATCGCGAGTTCCACCAATCCCTCATCGAGGCTTGCGGCTCCCAGACCCTGCTTGATCTCTACGGCGGCGTCTTCGATCAGTATCTGCGCTACCAGATGGTGGCCGTTGTCTTCCGTGGGGAGATTGCAGCCGAGGAGCACCGGACGCTGCTTGATTGCGCCATGACGCGCAATGCCGACAAGGCCTGCGCGGTGCTGACCCAGCATGTGAATGGGTGCGTGGCCTACACGCTGAAAACCGGAGCGCTGGCATGAGCGA
This sequence comes from Microvirga sp., assembly GCA_020697385.1. GTDB lineage: Bacteria > Pseudomonadota > Alphaproteobacteria > Rhizobiales > Beijerinckiaceae > Microvirga. The sequence continues at coordinate 4,012 of JAJFBI010000005.1, forward strand.
CGATGTTCATGTGATGCCACACCCCTCCACCGTCGGGGAGAGCGCCTACCAGAAAATCCGGTCCGACATCGTATTCGGGCGCCTGCCGCCCGGAATGAAGCTGAAGCTCGAGAGGCTGAAGGCTGATTATGGCGCGAGCGTCAGCACGTTGCGCGAAATCTTGAACCGCCTTCACTCCGAGCGCCTCGTGGTGGCCGAGGGACAGAAGGGCTTCGAGGTAGCACCTGTCTCAATCGCAAATCTGAGGGAGATCGCAGCGCTTCGACAACTCCTTGAGGGCAGGGCGCTGGAGCAGTCGTTCCGGGCAGGTGACATGGAATGGGAAGGTCGTGTCGTGGCCGCCCACCATCGGCTCGCTCGGATGGAGGAGCGGATGGCTCGAGGGGACAGATCCCAGACCGAGGAATGGAAGCGCTACGACTGGCAGTTCCATCAGGCGCTCATCTCTGCCTGCGGATCCAAGATGCTGATCGATAATCATGCGGCGGTTTTCGACAAGTACCTGCGCTACCAGATGATTGCCCTAAGCTATCGCGGCGACATCGCCACCAATGAACATGCCGAGCTTCTGGAATGCGCCTTGGCGCGGGATGCCGCGCGTGCCTGCGAGGTGCTGACGCGCCATGTGGCCGGCGGCGTCGAGCATGCGCTGGCGACCGGAACTATCAGCTGACAAGAGGGAGCGGGCCGGATGGCACGGACTCCCACCACACGAGAGGAAACGGATCGACGAGCATGCGCACTGCTATTGCCACCGTCTGCCTGAGCGGCACCTTCCCAGAGAAGATCGAAGCCATCGCGGCTGCGCAGTTCAAGGGCGTGGAGATCTTCGAGAACGATCTCTTGTCCTTCAACGGCACTCCGGCCGATGCCCGGCGCATGATCGAGGGGCTCGGGCTTGAGACTATCACCTTCCAGCCGTTCCGAGATTTTGAGGGTATGCCCGAGCCGCAACGCTCGAAGGTGTTCGCCCGCGCCGAGCGCAAATTTGACGTCATGCAGGAACTCGGCTGCGACCTCCTGATGGTGTGCAGCAACGTCTCTCCGGATTCGCTTGGCGGAATTGAGCGGGCGGCAGCTGACTTCCATGAACTCGGCGAACGAGCTGCCAAGCGTGGACTGCGGGTCGCCTTCGAGGCGCTCTCCTGGGGACGCCATATCCACGACTATCGTGATTCATGGGAGGTGGTGCGTCGCGCAAGCCATCCGGCAGTCGGACTGGTGCTCGACTCCTTTCATGTGCTGGCTCGTGGAACCGACCTGTCGGCGATCCGGTCTATCCCGTCCGAGAAGATCTTCCTCGTGCAGATGGCCGACGCGCCGCGGCTCGACATGGATTATCTGTCCTGGAGCCGGCATTACCGCTGCTTCCCAGGGCAGGGCGACCTGCCCATCGACGCGTTCATGGATGCGCTGGGCGCAACGGGGTTCGACGGTCTTATCTCCCTGGAAATTTTCAACGATCGTTTCCGGGCGGGTTCCGCGCGCAGCGTTGCCACCGACGGACAGCGCTCCCTCATCGTGATGCTCGACGAACTGCGTCAGCGTACAGGAGCTGCTCTGCCCGACCATCCCGTGCTTCCGCCTAAAGCAATATGCTCGGGCATCGAGTTCGTGGAGTTTGCCGTCGATGAGCGCAGCGCTGCAGGGTTCGAGCAGACATTGAGTGGGCTGGGATTTCAAAAGGCCGGACGCCATCGCTCTAAGGCGGTGACGCGGTGGCGGCAGGGCGACATCAACATCGTCGTGAACGCCGACAAGGAGGGCTTTGCCCATTCCTTTAACATCACGCACGGCACCTCTGTCTGTGCGCTGGCTTTGCGGGTCGACGACGCCCAGGGGGCTATCAACCGTGCGACTACACTTCTGGATCAGCCTTTCCAGCAGCCGGTCGGACCCGGAGAGACAAACATCCCGGCGGTCAGGGGGCTCGGTGGGAGCCTGTTGTATTTCGTGGACCGCAAGTCCGGCCTGGATCGGCTCTGGGAAGTGGACTTTGATCCTGTTGCAACAGACGATTTTTCCGGAGCAGGGTTAAGATCAGTCGACCATGTCTCCCAGTCGATGCACTACGAGGAGATGCTGACCTGGCTTCTGTTCTATGCCTCACTTCTGGATGTGCGTAAGACACCGGTTCAGACGGTGATCGACCCAGGTGGTGTGGTGCAGAGCCAGGCTATTGAAACCCATGACGGCTCACTTCGCCTGATCCTCAATGCCTCGCAGAGCCAGCGCACCTTGTCGTCCCGTTTCCTGAATGAGCTGTTCGGGTCGGGGGTGCAACACATCGCTCTCGTGACCGATGACATCTTTAGGACCGTCCAGAGCCTCAAAGAAAATGGTGTCGATCTACTGCCGATCCCAGAGAACTACTATGACGATCTCGAAGTGCGGATCGATCTCTCCGTGGACGATGTGGAGCGACTGCGCCAAGCCAACATCCTCTATGATCGCGAGGAGGAGAACGAATACTTCCAAGTCTATACCAAGACCCTGGTCGGTGGTTTCTTCTTCGAGATCGTGGAGAGGCGCAACTATAAAGGCTATGGTGCCGCAAATGCTCCCATACGTCTCGCATCACAGACGCGTTTGGCTTCGGAAGCAGTGCCATCGGGTCTCTGACACGGGAACTTACCGAGTGTGCCCTTTCCCAGGGGGCTCGGAGAACCTAGCTTGGCTTTTTCGAGTCGATGGATGGAAGTGCGAGGTGCTCGTTCAGTGTCTGCGCGATCCTAGCCACGTCCTCTCTGGGAATTGCAAATGCGAGGGGGCCGTAGGATGGATGATCGAATGCGAGCAGCGAGCCATCGATGCTTGCGACCTGCACGTACCAGGGTGGCTCGATCACGGTTTCCACCGTCTTCCCATCGAGCGGAAGTTTCTGTGAGCCCTCGACCATGCGGGATCGGGCTTGGCCAAGCAGCCGGATCAGCGTCGTCAGTTGGTTGAGGTCAAGCCCGACCGGGTGAGACGGGCTTGACGTCGGGCCAATCTCTATCGTCACCGTCTGCCGGTCGTCGGAGACCTTCACGCCAACCCGTGCCTCGGCCATGATACATGCCTCCATCCTTGTTCGGGTCATGTGGTTCTTGACGGTTAATTCAACCGCGCACAGCCCGAATTAGCTCTGCGTACCGCTAAAGTGGTGCAGTCGGGCCAACATCGATCCCTCGCGCGAGGCAACTTCTCACCATTGAGAGTTGCAGGAGAACAATCCGCTTAAGGCCGATATTCCGGATCTACTCTGCGGTGCGCATCCAGCGTGGAGCGGTGCCAATGGCGGAGAGCCTACGATCTGAACACCCGCTGAGAGATTAAATTTGGTCATCCTTGGCTCTTGCTGCAATCTCCTCAAGGCGTGTAAGCGTCTCCAACAGCAACTCGGCATCTGGCCCCAACAGGTCCAGGATGCGTCTTTCGAAGGCCAGCGCCTTGGGGATGATCTGCCGATAGGCTTTTTCACCTTGTGCTGTGAGCGTCAGGATCTCCTCGCGCCGATCATCGTCGCTCGGGCGGCGCCTGAGCCATCGCCTCTCTTCCAGCGCCTGCACTGCTCGGCTGACCTTGGTCTTGTGCATGGCCGAATGCCGCCCGATCGCCTTGGCGCTCATCGCCTCGAACTGCCCAAGTGTGGCCAGCACCCGCCATTCCGGGATTGTCAGGTCATGATGCGGGCCATAGACGGCGCGGAAATCCTGGGAGATCGCGGCCGCGATCCGGTTGAGCCGGTAGGGCAGGAAGGTTTCGAGCTGGAGTTTGGCCATCGGGTTGTTGGTTACAAAATGAATAGTTACATTCGTGACCAATTGTGGAGGTCATGCCCATGAATGTCCAGAACCCGCCCCTGCCTCAGGCTTCCGAGAGGATCGAGAGCGCCATCCGATCTGGCTATATGTCCGGCTTCGGCAACGGCTTCGAGACCGAGGCGCTGCCCGGCGCCCTGCCCATCGGGCGCAACTCGCCCCAGAAATGCGCCTACGGGCTTTATGCCGAGCAGCTCTCCGGCTCGCCCTTCACGGCGCCGCGCACCACCAACGAGCGCTCCTGGCTCTACCGCATCCGGCCCACCGTCACCCACTGGGGCGAGTTCCAGAAGGCCGATACCGTCCTGTGGCGCACGGCACCGGCCGCCGAGGTGGAGGTGCCGATCGCGCCCATGCGCTGGGACCCGATCCCGATCCCGAGCGAGCCCGTCTCGTTCCTGGAGGGCATCCACACCATCACCACGGCAGGGGATGCTGGCTCTCAGGCCGGGATGGGTGCGCATGTCTATCTCATCACCCGCTCGATGGCGGATGAGTATTTCTACAATGCCGATGGCGAGCTGCTGTTCGTGCCGCAGCAAGGCTCGCTTCGCCTGTGGACTGAGTTCGGCATCATCGACATCGAGCCGGGCGAGATCGCGGTCATCCCGCGCGGGGTGAAGATCCGGGTGGAACTCACCAATGGACCGGCGCGCGGCTATCTCTGCGAGAATTATGGCGGCGCCTTCACTCTGCCCGAGCGCGGACCCATCGGGGCCAACTGCTTGGCCAACCCGCGTGACTTCCTCACGCCTGTGGCCGCCTACGAAGACAAGGACGCGCCCTCGACGATGTACGTGAAATGGGGCGGCTCCCTGTGGGTAGCCGACATGGACCACTCGCCCCTCGACGTGGTGGCCTGGCACGGCAACTACGCGCCATACAAATATGATCTGCGCCGCTACTCGCCGGTGGGGCCCATTCTCTACGATCATGCGGATCCGTCGATCTTCACGGTGCTGACCTCGCCGTCGGAGACGCCCGGCACCGCCAACATCGATTTCGTGCTCTTCTCCGACCGCTGGCTGGTGGCGGAGAACACGTTCCGGCCGCCGTGGTACCACATGAACGTGATGAGCGAATTCATGGGCCTGATCTACGGCGTCTATGACGCCAAGACCGGCGGTGGCTTCGTGCCGGGTGGGATGTCGCTGCACAACACCATGCTGCCGCATGGGCCTGACATGGATGCGTTCGAGAAGGCGAGCAATGTGGAGCTGAAGCCGCATAAGCTGGAGGGCACGATGGCGTTCATGTTCGAGACGCGCTTCCCGCAGAAGGTGACGGCCTTTGCCGCCAGCACGGACACGCTGCAGAAGGATTACGCTTCCTACGGCCACAAGCTGAAGAAGCATTTCAACCCGAACCAGCGGTGATCGAAACGATGGCCCAACTCGATCACACTCATGATTCTAAGCTTGAAAGCTGGGTGGCCTCGGCCAACGGTCATCCCGACTTCCCGATTCAGAACCTGCCCCTGGGGATCTTCAGCCGCGACAGTGGCTCTCCGCGCGGCGGCGTGGCCATCGGCGACCGGATCCTCGACTTGCCGGCTGCCTTGGCAGTCGGCCTCTTCACCGGAGAGGCCGCGCAGGCGGCGGAAGCAGCCTCCGGTTCGGTGCTCAATCCATTCCTGGCACTTGGGGCAGGAGCCCGGCAGGCTCTGCGCGAAAGGCTGTCCGAACTGCTGAAGACGGGCAGCCCTGACCAGGGCAGGGTGGAGCCGTGCCTGCAACCAGCCTCCGACTGCACGCTGCACCTGCCGGTGCACATCGGCGACTATACGGACTTTTATGTCGGCATTCACCACGCTAACAACGTGGGAAAGCAGTTCCGCCCAGACAATCCGCTGCTGCCGAACTACAAGTATGTCCCGATCGGGTATCACGGCCGCGCGTCGTCGATCCGCCCCTCGGGTGTGCCGGTGCGGCGGCCACGCGGGCAGGCGAAGCCGCCGGATGCCGCGGAGCCGGGCTTTGGGCCCAGTCGTAGGCTCGATTACGAGTTGGAGCTGGGGGTCTGGGTAGGACCCGGCAACGAGCTCGGCGAGCCCATCGGCATCGCGAAGGCACCCGAGCATGTGGGCGGCTTCTGTCTGCTGAACGACTGGTCGGCGCGCGACATCCAAGCCTGGGAATACCAACCGCTCGGACCGTTTCTGTCCAAAAACTTTGCCAGCACCGTCTCGGCCTGGATCGTGACGCCGGAGGCGCTGGCGCCGTTCCGCATCGCGCAGCCCGGTCGACCTGAGGGCGATCCCGCGCCGCTGCCATACCTGACGGATGAGGCGGACCAGCGCGAGGGGGCGCTGGATCTGGAACTTGAGGTTCTGCTCCTCACCCCGGGCTTGCGGGAAAAGCGGCTGCCACCGCACCGACTCGCCGTGTCCAATGCACGGCACATGTACTGGACGGTGGCCCAGATGGTCACGCACCACACCAGCAATGGCTGCAATCTCCAGCCCGGCGATCTGCTGGGCACGGGAACGATCTCGGGGCCCGATCAGACAAGCTGCGGCAGCATTCTGGAGGCGACCTTGGGCGGGAAGAGCCCGGTTGTGATCGCCTCCGGCGAGGAGCGGCGCTTCCTGGAAGACGGGGACGAGGTGATCCTGCGGGCCCGCGGCCGCCGGGATGGTTTTGCGCCGGTCGGCTTCGGCGAGTGCCGTGCCGTGATCCTGCCAGCCGTGTGAGGGCGCAGGCATGAAGCTCTATACCTACTGGAGGTCCACGTCCTCCTACCGCGTGCGCATTGCCCTCGCCTTGAAGAAGCTTGAGGCGGAGCAGGCATACGTTCATCTGGTCCGCAACGGGGGCGAGCAGAATGCCCCCAGCTACAGGGCGATCAACCCGCAGGGCCGCGTGCCGGCGCTTGAACTCGACGACGGCAGCATTCTCATCCAGTCGCCTGCAATTCTGGAATATCTTGAAGAGATCTATCCGACACCTGCGCTTCTGCCATCGAATCCGGTGGCAAGGGCCAAGGTCAGGGCGGTGGCGTCGATCATCGGCTGCGATATTCACCCGCTGCACAATGTTAGTCCGCTCAACCATCTCAGGAAGATTTTCGGTCGTTCAGAAGCGGAGGTCACTGCCTGGATCACCAATTGGGTGGGGCAGGGGCTTTCGGCTGTCGAGGCCCTCATCGGAGATGAAGGCTTTTGCTTCGGTCCAGAGCCCACGCTGGCCGATGTCTATCTCCTGCCGCAACTCTACGCCGCACGGCGGTTTGCGGTGCCGCTGGAAGCTTACCCACGCATTCTCCGCGTCGAGAAGGTTGCCGGTGAGCATCCAGCTTTCCTCAGCGCGCATCCTGCCAATCAGCCGGATGCAGAATAGAATGAATCAGCAGGGCTTTTGAAACGGGGTTCTGTCCTTCGAAGCTTCACAGCGGCCGCTTACGCCGTAAGCGGCCGCGTTCGTTTTGAGCGATATCGAGACGTCCTCTCCTGAATGCGCGCCGCCACCACTACCAAAGTCAATGCATTCGTCTATTGCAAACGCATTCGCTATTCGGTACCTATATCGGTAAGCTCTGACAAAAGAGCGGACGATACGAAAGACAGAAGGGAAGGAGTCGTCCGAAAGCCGATCCCGGCACTGCCGGAAACGGTGCGGACAGGGTGAGCGGGCGAAAGTCGGCACTCCTCTTTCTTCCTCTGGACCTTTGAAACATGGCGGGCTCTGCCTGCCCAAAGCCCGGGCGGGTTGTGCGCAATAGGCGTGATACCCGCGGCCGAAATCGTACCCTTGAGGGAAGGAATAACCATGACGCCAAAACATACAGCCCTGAAAGCAGCTCTCCTTGGCAGCGCGCTCGCCATGTCGTCGGCAGCCTATGCTCAAGAGATCAAAATCGGTTTCAACGGCGATCTTTCGGCTTCGCCGTCCGCACAGAGCGGGCAGGCTGGCGTGCTCGGCATCCAAGCCGCCATCGAGGATATCAACGCAGCCGGCGGCGTGCTCGGCCGCAAGCTGACCCTTGTCGTGCGCGATGATCTCTCGCAGCCGCCGAAATCAATTCAGAATATGAGCGATCTCATTGACAACGAGAAGGTTGTGGCGGTTCTCGGCCCGACCAATTCCGGCAATGCGCTCGCCTGGAAGCACATCCCCAACCAGAAAAAGAATCCGTCTATCGGCTGCATCGGCTCCGCCACCGACATCACTAAGCCTGCAAGCGCCAACGCTGAAAACTACATGTACCGCGTCTCGATGGTGGATCGGGCGCAGGTTGCCGGCCTCATTGCCTATACGAAGAACAATCCCGCTATCAAGAACGTGGGCTTCCTCGTTGAGACCACGGGTTACGGCCAGGGTGGTTTGAAGGATCTCCAGGAACTCGCCGAAGCCAAGGGCCTGAAGCCGGTGGCGACTGAGAAGTTCGGCGTCAACGACACTGACATGACCTCCCAGCTCAACAAGATGAAATCAGCTGGGGCCGATGCGGTTCTCGTGTGGGCGCAGGGAACCCCAATCGCCCAGCTCGTCCGCAGCATGGAGAAGATCAACTACTTCCCCGTGACCCTCACCTCCTGGGCGGCGGATAACGCGAGCTTCTTCGATACCGCAGGCAAGACGTTGGCCGAGAAGCCGATCTTCATGCGCACCATCACCGAAGATCGCACGCCCAAGCAGCAGCAGCTTTTCGATCGCCTGGCTCCGAAGATGGCCTCCAAGAGCGCTTTCAGCTTCGCAGCGCATTGCTACGATGCGCTCATGATTACGGCTGCCGCAATCAAGCAGGCAGGCAGCACGGAAGGGCCGAAGATGCGCGAGGCACTCGACAACCTTCAAGCGCCGGTCGAAGGCATTATGAAGACCTACAATAAGCCGTTCTCCGCGTCCGAGCACGAGGCGCTGACTGCCGCCGACTATCGCTGGACCCACTGGAAGGACGGAAAGCTAGTCACCTACACAGACGATGTCGTGAAGGCTCTCAAGCCGACCGACTTCACACAATAAGACTCTAGCTGCACAGGCTGCCGGTCCTCTCCGGACCGGCAGGCGCCGACACTTTGCACCGTTGGAGCTTCCATGGACGTCTACCTCCAGACACTCCTCAGCGGCCTCGCCATCGGTGGCGTCTACGCCCTGATCGCGCTCGGTTTCAGCATCACCTTCACAACCACCAAGACGCTGAACTTCGCTCAGGGCGAGTTCATCGCGTTTGGTGCCTTCATCGGCGTGACCATGCTCCTGCTGTTCTCCGGCTTAGCGAGCACAACGACGGCTGTTCCAAGCGAGGCAGCTTCCGCCTGGCGGTACCCTGCGGCAGTCATCGCCGCCGGAGCGGTCGCGGGCTTGATGGGAGTACTCATCTTTCTGCTTGCGGTCAGGCCGTTCGCTGGGAAGGGGGGCATGAACTGGGTGATGAGCACTCTCGGCTTCGGCGTAATGCTCCAGAGCATCGGGCTTGCCGTCTGGGGCCCTGCGCCCGTCATGGTGCCGTCTCCGCTGGGAGACGACGTGCTGCGGATCGCCGGAGCCGGCGTACGCCCGCAGGAGCTTCTGGTTCTGGCCTGCGCCATCCTGATCATGGTGGCGCTCGATCTGGTGATGCGCCGCTCGCGCATCGGCAAGGCCATGATGGCCGTGGCGCACTCGCCCCAGATCGCGAGCCTGATGGGCATCAATGTCGGCTTGATCATGATCGGCGCTTTCGCCCTGTCAAGCGGTCTGGCAGGCGTGGCGGGCGTTCTGATTGCGCCGATTGCCTCCGCATCCCTGTTCATGGGCATTGGTTTTGCCCTTAAAGCCTTCTCGGCGGCAATCATCGGTGGCCTCAACAACCCACGCGGTTGCATTTATGGCGGCTTCATCCTGGGCGTGCTGGAGTCTGCCGTGGGCCTCTGGCAGGCGCAATGGCGTGAGATTGTGGTGTTCGGCCTGATTATCCTGGTTCTGGCGTTTCGCCCGGCGGGCCTCTTCGGCCAGGCTGCTGTCGACAAGGTTTAGCTCTCATGCGCCACTTGATCGGATCCGTCGCTGTCGCAGCCGTGATCGCCGCAGTTGCGTCTTTCATCGAAAACGAGTTCTATCTTCGCACCCTGTTCATGATCTGCGTCTACTTCCTGTGCGCAGCGGGCATGAACGTGCTCCTCGGCTTTGCTGGACAGAAATCGCTCGGGCAGGCCGGGCTGTTCGCTGCAGGTGCTTATGCTGTGGCCCTGCTGACAACCCGCTACGAAATCGGTCCCTGGCTATCCCTTCTCTTAGCGTGCGGCGTTTCGGCCGTCTTTGGCATCCTGATCGCGATGCCGTCGCTGCGCGTGAAAGGGCCGAGCCTTGCGATGGTCACCCTGGCCTTTGGTATCGTGATCGAAAAGGTGGTCACGGAAGGCTCCGAGGTGTTCGGCGGCGCGATGGGCATCTATGCGATTCAGCCGCTCCATATCGGCGGCGTGCCTTTCACCATGCTGCAATGGGTCTGGTTCGGGCTAGGGCTCTGCCTCGTCGCTCATCTTCTCCTGCGCAATCTTCTGCAGGGCCGGTTCGGACGCGCCTTCCTGTCGCTGCAGGCTGACGAGGTAGCGGCCGGTGCCGTGGGTGTTGCGGTGTACCGCTACAAGGTCCTTGCCTTCGTTATCGCTGCTGTGACCTGCGGGCTGGCAGGCGCGCTCGTGGCGCAGCAGAACCAGTACATCAACTCCGATTTCATCAACTTCCACCTGTCGATCTTCATCCTTCTTCTCGTGCTGTTCGGCGGCAGCGGCTCACTCTATGGCCCGCTCCTCGGATCGATGACCCTCGTCATCATCGGGGCACTCGTGGCGCGCTGGACCTGGATCGAGCATTTTGTGAACGGTGCACTGCTGCTGTTCGCTCTCTACGCCATGCCGAAGGGTCTGGCCGGCGTCTTCGGCTCACTCTTCAGGAGGTTCGGGCTTGGTCACAGCGCTAGCAGAGGCGCTGAGCCTGGCCGGGCTGCCTCGAAGCTGCCGACCCGATCCGTCCCCCAGACGGCCGCGGGAAGCCTGCTGACGGCCGACAGCCTCAACAAGGCCTTTGGCGGCGTCGTTCCCGCCAAGGATGTATCCATCAACATGACGGTAGGTCACATCCATGCCCTGATCGGACCGAATGGCGCGGGCAAGAGCACCTTCATCAACATGTTGACCGGCATCATTCGGCCCGATCGCGGTAAGGTGACGTTCCTGGGCCAAGACATCACGCATCAGAATGTTCATGGCATCTGCGGTCATGGTGTGGCGCGCACCTTCCAGAATCTCAGGCTGTTCAAGGATCTGTCCGTCCGTGAGAACGTGCTTCTTGGGCAGCATTCCCGCATGCAGAACGGTTTCGTCTCATCGCTCCTCGGGCTGCCCAAGGCGCGGCGGGAGGAGGCCAAGGCCCTGCAGAAGGTCAACAATATCCTCCAGTTCACCGGGCTGTTGCCCTATGCCGACGCTCCGGCGGGAAGCCTCGCCTACGGTCTTCAGCGCCGCGTCGAGCTGGCGCGGGCCCTGGCCTCGGAACCTCTGCTCCTCCTCCTGGACGAGCCAGCTGCCGGGTTGAACCCGCAAGAAACGGCGGAGCTCGGCCAGCTGCTGGTGCGGATCCGTAACGAGGGGATGACCATTCTTCTGATCGAGCACCACATGGATCTCGTCATGACGATTTCGGACCACGTGATCGTGCTCGACTACGGCCAGAAGATCGCTGAGGGCGCGCCGAGCAAGGTCCAAGCGGATCCAAGGGTGATGGAGGCCTATCTCGGCACCTCCGTCGAGGCAGCCTAGGGCAGGGGGCACGCATGCTGAAGCTGAAAGACGTGAATCTCGCCTATGGACCGATTGCTGCGGTTCGCAAGGCCTCCATTGATGTGGAGGCCGGGGAGGTCGTCGCCATCGTGGGCGGGAACGGGGCTGGCAAGAGCACCTTGCTCAAAGGTATCGCTGGTCTGATGCCCGTGAGTTCGGGGCAGATCATCTTCGATGGTGAAGAGATCTCGCGGCTTGCGCCCCACAAGCGGGTGGCGCGGGGGATCGCCCTCTCACCGGAAGGGCGTCAGGTTTTTCCGGACCAGACAGTCTACGACAATCTGACCTTGGGAGCCTATTTCCGGCGGCTGTCCAACGATGCCCTCGATGCCGAGGTGGAGGAGCAGTTCAAGCTTTTTCCGCGCTTGCGTGAGCGGCGCGATCAGCTCGCCGTTACCCTGTCGGGCGGCGAGCAGCAGATGCTGGCCATTGCAAGGGCCTTGATGGGAAAGCCCCGTCTGCTTCTGCTCGACGAGCCTTCCCTTGGCCTTGCGCCAAAGGTCATCCAGGAGATCTTCGGCATCATCGTATCCCTGCGTAAGTCCGGCATCACCATCCTGCTTGTGGAACAGATGGCCAATATGGCACTTGCTATTGCGGATCGGGCCTACGTGCTGGAAACGGGGAGTGTTATACTGTCTGGCACCGGGCAGCAGCTCCTTCACGATCCCAAGGTCCGCGCGGCGTATCTCGGGATTTCCCACAACGCCGCGTAATGCGGGGCGGATCACAAACACTGAGCAGGTCATGAGCATAGAAGGACGCGGCGTACAATCGGTCGAGGTCGGGGGACGTATCCTCTCGGCTCTGGTCAAAGCGGGAAAGCCCTTGATGCTGCGCGAACTCGCAACCCTGGCCGATGTAGCCCCCGCCCAAGCCCATGCCTACCTCGTGAGCTTCCGCAAGCTCGAACTCGTGGAGCAGGACATCGCAAGCGGCCGTTATCAGCTTGGTCCCTTCGCCCTCCAGCTCGGCATCGCACGGCTGCGCAGCTTCGATCCCTTGCGGCTCGCAGGTCACGCCATCGTCGAGTTTGCGGAACAGATCGACCACATGGTGACAATCGCTGTGTGGGGAACCCATGGTCCTACCATCGTACAGGTCCAAGAGGGCAGCGATCAGGTCCACGTGAACGTGCGCACTGGCACCGTGTTTTCCGTCACCGGCACCGCGACCGGAAAAGTCTTCGCGGCCTTCATGTCGCCCAAGGTCATCGAAGCTCAGTTGGCCGAGGAACTGCGGAAGGGAGCCCGCATCCAGGGCGTGGGCACGGCAACGTCGCGCAAGGAGCTTGAAGCCGAAATCATAACCGCGAGAAGGCTTGGCTATGCCTCCACGGAGAGCAAGCCCGTCACCGGCATCAACGGTATCGCGGCTCCCGTCTTCGACTACAGCGGGCAGATGCAGCTCGCCATCACCGTCATCGGACCGACCGGAGTTCTGGACATTCACCCCGAGAGTGCCGACGCCAAGGCCCTGCTAGCGTTCACGCGCAGGTTGTCAGCCCAGCTCGGTTACATGCCCCACGCCATCGATGGGACGGCGCAGGTGGAAGCTGCGCAGACTGCGTCTACTGATGCTCCCGTAAAGCGTCGCCGCCGGGCATAGATTCTCTCCCTCTATCGCTTTCGATCCAACGCTCTTCCAAGTCACGCTCTGGCGGCGCCTGGCGTGCTTCTGCCTGCGCATGGTGGCAAGTTCATTATCTGAGGCACTTACGACTATTCGCTATTTGCGAATGCATTCGTCATATGCTCTTATGATGTCAATGCCGCCGCGATCAACCGGGCGGTATTTCCAACCAAGTCAGGGAGCCGGAACGAATGCTGCTCAAAGGGCGTATTGCGCTGGTCACAGGCGCCGGTCAGGGCAATGGTGCTGCCATTGCGCGTGGCCTCGCGAAGGAAGGAGCGCGGGTCATCGCGACCGACCTGAATGGCGAGGCGGCCGCCCACACGGCCAACTCGATCGTGAACGAGGGTGGAGAGGCTTGGTCCTTTGCTCTCGATGTTGCCGATTCAGACGCATGCGGTGCACTGGCGCGCGATGTAGAAGCGTCCATTGGGCAAGTTTCCATCCTTGTGAACAATGCCGGCATATGCCCGCGCAACACCATCGACAGCCCGGATGTGATGCGCTCCTGGGATGCTGCGATGCAGGTAAACCTGAACGGCACCCTGAACGTCACGCTTGCCTTCGTTTCTGCCTTGCGCGCGACGAAAGGCACGATCATCAACATGGCCTCCATTGCCTCCTTCGTGTCGACCGCGACATCGATCAGCTACTCGACGTCGAAAGCCGCCGTGCGCATGCTTACCCAGAATCTCGCGCAGGAACTCGCCAAGGATGGTGTTCGCGTCAATGCCATCGCTCCGGGCACTCTCAACACGCCGATGACCGAGGCAACGCGCACCAATCCCGAGCGGGCGGAGCGCTTCCTGTCTC
>JAJFBI010000298.1 GCA_020697385.1 Microvirga sp.
CGACCGCTTCGCTCTGCTCAGGCCGGTAAATGCTGACCCGGTTCCGCCCGGCCATTTTAGCCGTCAGGCAGGCAATATCCGCCTGACCCAAGACCGCACTTGGGGAGGCGGACTTCGGCGTAATCTCGGTGACCCCGATGCTGGCCCCGACGCTGTAGCTACGATCGTCCCATGGGAACTGGATGGCACTGGCCGCGGTATTAAGACCCTCGAGGATCACCGTCGCATCGTCGAGCGAACATCCCAGCAGGATAATGCCAAACTCGTCCCCGCCGAGACGGCCGATCACGTCACCGTCGCGCAGGTAACCCGGCAGGGCCCCTGCCACGCCTCGCAACAAGGCATCTCCGGCAACATGGCCGGCGGAATCGTTGATCATTTTCAGCCGGTCGAGGTCGAGGAAGGCCAGGGCATGTTTGATGCCCGTGTCCCGGCTTTCCGCGAGGGCCTCTTCAAGCTTCTGCTCGAAGGCTGCTCGGTTCAGGAGGCCCGTCAGTTCATCATGGGTTGCATTGTACCTGAGCTGCTCCTCGGCCTGGCGCCGGGCTGTGAAGTCCTGGAACTGCACGATCATGAAGGCAGGGTTGCCGGCCTCGTCCCGCAGGAGAGAGGCGGACCGGAATATCAAGACCTCCGTGCCATCCTTGCGCAGCAAGCGATGTTCGCTTTCTGCGAGGTCTATGTCTCCCTGCAGGAGCGCAGCATCGTTTGGTAGAGCCTCACTGGGGTGGATCAGATCGGCTGCCGTCTTCGACAGCATCTCCCTTTCGGAAAAGCCGAACAGTCGGCAAACGGCCGGATTGACCTTGAACACTGTCCCGTCAAGGCGCAGAAGCGCTGTGCCGATCCCGGCGCCCTTCATCGCTCCGCGGAAGAGCGCTTCGTTATGCAACGCCTCCTGGTGCGCAGCTCTCCTGCCTCGCAGCTCACGCCGTAGGCTGAGCGCCAGCGCGATCATGGCCCCAGTCAGAGCCAGCACAATTCCGCTGATCGTCAGGGCTCGACGCCACCAGGCGGCGTAGACGTCCTGCAGGGAGCGTCCCACGCTGATCGTCATCGGGAAGTTGCCGACTTGAGTGAAGGCGTAGAGCCTGGGGACTCCGTCGAGCGGAGACGTGGTTGCCTCGTAGGCTCCTGAACGCTGTTCAGGATAGTAGCGGTAAAGCTCCGCTGCGCTCACATCTGTCCCGAGTTGCTTCTCGTTGAATGGCTCTCGCACAAGCAGCTTCCTGTCCGCTCGCATCAGCGACATGGAGCCCTTAGGCCCAAGGTCCATTCTGGCGAACAGATCGGTGAAGTAGTCCAGACCCAAACCGACGTACGCGATCCCGGCGAAGCTGCCGTCGGGATGGGAGAGCCGCCGGCTGAACACGAGACCCCATCCAAGCCCAACCGGGCTCTTGATGGGGAGCGAAACATACAGGCCCACGTCAGGACGATCACGGTGGGCGGCAAAATACTCTAGCTTCGCAACGTTGATGATATCCAGGTCAGTGAAACGGGAGTGATATCTCAGCCTTCCGCTCTCATCGACCACCGCAAGAGCCGCAAAATATTGCGCCGTGGCTACCTGATCGAACAGCAGCTGCCGCTGAAGATTAGGGGCTAATTGGTTGAAGCCGGGCTGGCTGATACGCTCGATCAGCTTCTGGACCGTCAGATCGATGATCTCGATGTTGCGGGAGATGTCCCGGCTCACAGCCGCAACAAGATTGCTCGATGATGCCTTGGCCTGGTCGAATGCGTTCGTCCTTTCATGGTAAACCAGGGCGGCGCAAAACAGGTTGAAGACCCCGGCCAGAACCAAGACGTTCAACACCGGATTGCGAGCACGCAGGTTCTTAGACCAAGAGATGGAGGTCACGAGGCTACTTCTTGGAGAAACTCTTCAGGCGGGGCTTCATCGGGCTTATACAATACAGGGCACGATCCGGCCCCGATTGGAGTAAGCCAGAGAAGCCCTCTGAAATCCATTCGACGAAGGAAACTGTGTAAATTATGGCGCGCCATCAGGTCTATGGGAAACGTCCTGATTGTCCGATTTGCCTCAGCTCACAATACCCCAGGCTCGATATCGCGTCCTGCCGGTCAGTTCCCGTGGGAGTGCCCCACCCAGTTGCGTCAGCATCAGGTCTATAGCCTTGGGCGGGTGTTGTCACGTTAACCCGAGCATGACCGCGAGCCGAGTAGATAGGCAGCATGAGCAAGCCTATCATCTACAAACGCCATCGCTTCCCGCCCGAGATCATCGCCCATGCGGTGTGGTTGTACTACCGGTTCCCCTTGAGCCTGCGATTGGTCGAGGAGATGCTCCTCGACCGCGGCATGGTCGTCTCGTATGAGACAGTCCGCCGAGGGGCGCTGAAGTTTGGGCCAGACTATGCACGCCGCCTCCGACGCAAGAGGCCGAGCCGCCGCGACATCTGGCACCTCGACGAAGTCGTGATCAACATTGCTGGCGAGACGCACTGGCTGTGGCGGGCGGTGGATCAGGACAGCTATGTCCTTGATGAGATTGTCCAAGCCTGCCGCAACACCAAAGCGGCCAAGCCTTGCTGAAGCGTCTGTTGAAGAAGCAGGGCTGTCCGCCGCGACGGATGATCACCGATAAGTTGGGCTCCTATGCTGCCGCCCGACGGCAGATCATGCCGGCAGTCGAGCATCGGCAACATAAAGGGCTCAACGATCGCGCGGAGAACTCGCATCTGCCGTTGCGACAGCGAGAGCGAGCAATGCAAGGGTTTCGATCACCCGGAGGCCTGCAGAGGTTCGTCAGTGTCTTCTCAGCAGTTCGCAACCTCTTCGTTCCACCCCATTCCCGCCGCTCTGCCCTTGTTACCCATCTTCACCGCCTCAACGCCATGGCGGAGTGGAAGTCCGCAGCCAGCATTGCCGCTTAAGTCCAACAAGTGATCGAGTTTTCCTCAGTGCGCCCGCTCTCAATTAATGTGATGTCGTGGATGGCGCCCTCCACCAGCGCCAGACGTGCCACAATGAGCATGTTCAAGAACCGGAGAGGATTCACGCCCATGCCTGAGATTGTCACGATCGGCCTTGATATCGCGAAGAACATCTTCCAGCTGCACGGCATCGACAGAAGTGGAAAGATCGTCCTGCGCAAGGCGCTGCGCCGCAGCCAGGTGCCGGCTTTCTTCAAAGCGCTTTCGCCTTGCCTGATCGGGATGGAGGCCTGCGCGACGGCTCACCATTGGGCCCGCACGCTTATAGCCTTCGGCCATGAGGTCCGCCTGATCCCACCCGCATACGTGAAGCCGTATCTGCGCCGGCAGAAGAATGATGCCGCGGACGCGGCGGCGATCTGCGAGGCGGTCGCACGACCGTCCATGCGCTTCGTTCCGGTCAAGAGCCCGCAGCAGCAGAGCACCCTCATGCTGCATAGAGCCCGCGATCTTCTGATCGGGCAGCGGACCGCCCTGATCAATGCCTTGCGCGGTCACTTTGCCGAACTGGGCATCGTGGTGGCGCAGGGCGCTCGCAACACGCGCCAGCTGATCGCCCTTATCCATGATGACGCCAGTCCCGATCTCCCCGTCACAGCTCGGGTCGCACTCCAGCCTCTGGCGGCGATGCTGCTTGGGATCGAGGCGCAGATTGCCAAGCTCGACAAGGCCATTCTGGCCGCCCACCGCAGCGATCAGGTGAGCATCCGACTGGCCACCATTCCCGGCATCGGTCCAATCGTGGCCTCCTGTCTCTCAGCCAGTGTTCCAGACGCGGGCCTGTTCCAGGGCAGCCGGGAGTTCGCCGCCTATCTCGGCCTTGTGCCCCGGCAGCACTCAACCGGCGGCAAGCCGCGGCTGGGCTCCATCTCCAAGATGGGCAACCGGCACCTGCGCAAGCTGCTGGTCGTGGGAGCGCACGCGGCGCTCTACAGCATGAAGTCCGGCAAGACCCGGACGGCCCTGGCGGATTGGGCCCGGAGCCTCCTGGCCAAGAAGCCGTTCAAGGTGGTGGCCGTGGCCCTGGCCAACAAGATGGCCCGGATCGCCTGGGCGGTGATGGCCAGGAGCACGGCCTATGAGCCCGGGAGCCAGGGCACTGCCGCGTCGGCGGCATAGACGACCAGTTCAGACCATTTGCCCATCAGGGCATCCCAGTTGGCACGGTGACGATGAGATGATGTGAAGCCAAAGCGGACATGGACCGCCGGACTGGAGAACCCGTGGCGTTGTCTTGCGTCAATCGAGCGCGATAATGTGAGAGGGACCAGTTCCAGCGTAAAACATCAGGGCCTGCGGTCATGCAGCACCGCGTTCAAAGGCCGGAGACATGACTGCACCCGCCCCGCTAGGCCCAACCGTCAACAACAATCACATTGCCAAACGGGCGCCATCCAGACATGACATCGCCCTCCAGGCCATTCCTTCGTTGAGGGCTTTTGCCATCTCCCTCACCGGCAATATCGATCAGGCCGACGACTTGGTTCAGGAGGCGATGGTGCGCGGGCTGACTTACATCAATCAGTTTCAACCCGGCACCAACATTCAAGCTTGGCTTTTCACGATCCTGCGCAATCAGTTTCACACGTTTTATCGGAAGAGACGACTGGAAGTGGAAGACCCTGATGGCGGCACCGCAGCCCGCCTTGCTGTCCCGCCCGAGCAGGACGGACATGTTGATGTGGAAGACCTGAAGGCTGCCTTGGCCCAACTGCCCATCGACCAGCGGGAGACCCTTCTGCTCGTGGGGCCACAGGGGTTCTCCTACGAGGAGGTTGCTGCAATATGCGGCGCACGG
>JAJFBI010000299.1 GCA_020697385.1 Microvirga sp.
TGATCCTGGCGGCCATGTGGATCATCTTCGCCGTCCGCATCTTTGCGGCGGAGGCTGGCGTTTAGGGGCAGGAGAATTATACAGGCTATCCAGGAGTCCCTCGGCTATGGCTCCTCAACAGAATTGAGGGCTTTTCCCTCCCCATAAGGGGGAGGAGAGCTACCTGCGCTCGTCACGAGTCTCTGGGCAGAGATCGTGTTAGACTCAGTACTTCCTGCCGCTTTCGAGCTGCGTCTTGGCGTCGGTCTGCTTCATGGGAGGCGGGGTGAGGTCGGCGGCCGGCGCGGTAGCGCAGGCGGCGATGGCGAGGGTCAGGCCGACGGCAACGAGGCCGCGGGTCAGTCGGGTCAACATAGGGAGTGGCTCCAATGAGGAAACGTGCGGAATGCACGCATCCTCACCATCCACTTTCGATGAGGACAAAAATAGGAAACATTGTGTCGTATCTACGGCCAAGCTCGAGTGTGCTTTTCTCATGACACCTGCCGCCCGCATCTCCGCCGCCATCGAGGTTCTGGCCGATATCGACGCCCGGCGCCGCCCTGCCACCGATGCCCTCAAGGATTGGGGCCTGTCGCACCGCTTCGCCGGCTCCAAGGACCGGGCCGCCATCGCGAGCCTCGTCTACGATGCCCTGCGCCGGAAAGCCTCCGCTGCCTGGATCATGGGCGACAACGCTCCTCGGGCCGTTGTGCTCGGCATGCTGCGGCTGCAGCGCGGGCTCAACGTGGAGGCCATCGCGGCGCTCTGCTCCGGCGACCGCTTCGCGCCGGAGCCTCTTTCCGCAGATGAGCGCCAGCGGCTGGACAAGGCCGATCTCTCCGGCGCTCCCGCCCATGTGGCCGGCGACTTCCCCGAATGGATCGAGCCTTCGCTGCAGCGCCTCCTAGGCGAGGATCTCATCCCCGAGATGCAGGCGCTCGCCACCCGTGCGCCGCTGGACCTGCGGGTGAACACTCTCAAGGTCGCCTCCCGCGACGAGGCGCACGATGCCCTGCCGCATCTAGGCGCCGTCGAGACGCCGCTCTCGCCGCTGGGGTTGCGGATCATGCCGGGCGAAGACGGGCGCGGACCCGCCGTGCAATCCGAGCCGGAATTCCTGAAAGGCTGGGTCGAGATCCAGGACGAGGGCTCGCAGCTCGTGGCGCTGCTGTCGGGCGTCAAGCCCGGCGAGCAGGTGGTGGACCTCTGCGCGGGCGGCGGCGGCAAGACCCTGGCGCTCGCGGCCCTGATGGAGAACCACGGCCAGATCTACGCCACCGACAACGACGCGCGCCGTCTCGCGCCGATCCATGACCGGCTCACGCGGGCAGGCGTCCGCAACGTCCAGGTGCGCACGCCTCGGAACAAGGCCGATGCGGTGTCCGATCTCGACGGTCGCATGGACTGCGTTCTCGTGGATGCGCCCTGCACGGGCATCGGCACCTGGCGGCGCAACCCCGATGCGAAATGGCGCCTCAGGCCCGGCAGCCTTGAGATCAGGTGCAAGGAACAGGCGATAGTGCTCGACCGGGCAGCCGCGCTGGTGAGGCCGGGCGGCCGCATCGTCTACATCACCTGCTCGATTCTCCCTGAGGAGAACGACGATGCGCTCTCGGGTTTTCTGGAGCGTCACGAGGGCTTCGAGCCGGTCGGCCACGAGGAGCTTCTCGGGCTCTCCGCGCTCGGCTTCCTGAAGAACGCCACCCGCCGGACCGCCTATGGCCTCCAGCTGACGCCGCAGCAGACCGGCACCGACGGCTTTTACATCGCCGTCCTCCGGCGGCGATCGTAAGTATTCGATCCGATTTCGAACGCGCACAGGAATGAAAGCGGGGCTTTGTCGCGTTCTATGAAAGTATTCCGCCTGCCCAATGTGCTTAGACATTAAGAGTTGTTGCCGGTCCCTCTAACGGATCTAAGCTCGCGGCAATAAAACATTCCAGACAGGGGGCGACTGCCGAAGGAGAACAACAGTGGCGGTACGCACAGGAACCAACCGCGGCGATGCCTTGAGGGGCACGAGGGCGAGCGACACCCTCATCGGCCTCGGAGGAGACGACACCATCGTCGGCGGACGCGGCAACGACATCCTGAACGGTGGATTGGGCGATGATCTTCTCCGCGGCGGACCGGGTCGTGACCGTCTTATCGGCGGGCCAGGCGAAGACTGGGCCGATTACCGGGATGCGAACGCGCCCGTCACGGCGAGCCTCGCAAACCGTGCGATCAACCGGGGCGAGGCCGCAGGCGACTCGTATTCGTCCATCGAGCGCGTGCGCGGGGGACGGTTCGACGATACGCTGATCGGAAACTCCCGCGGCAACGTGCTCGAGGGCGTTACCGGCGCCGACATCCTCAACGGTCGCGGCGGCTTCGATTACGCCCGCTACAAATCGGCTCCGGCAGGCGTCACGGCGAGCCTGGAAAATCCCGCCATCAATACGGGCCATGCAGCCGGCGACACGTACATCTCCATCGAAGGGCTGCAGGGCAGCGATTTCGACGATGTGCTGGTGGGCGATGCCGCGTCCAATGTCTTGGTCGGCGGCCAGGGTGCGGATGCCCTCGACGGCCGGGATGGGTTCGACTTCGTTCGGTACGATATCGGCAATGTCGGCAATCGTGGGGTCACGGCGAACCTCGCCGACGCCACCGGTAACACCGGGACGGCCGCTGGCGACACCTACACCTCCATCGAGGGACTCGTCGGCACCCGCTTTGCCGATCGGCTGACAGGCGATGCCGCCGCCAACAGGCTGCAGGGACAGGCGGGGAACGACAGGCTCAACGGTGGAGAGGGTAACGACACGATCGTCGCCGGCTCCGGCAACGACCGCCTGAATGGCGGCTACGGCAACGATCGGCTCGACGGCGAGTCGGGGCGGGACCTGTTCATCTTCGACACGGCCCTGAATGCTGCGGAGAATGTCGACACCATCCGCAGATTCTCGATCAAGAACGACACGATCCGCCTCGACGACGCGATCTTCACCGAACTGACGACAGGAACGCTCGCCGCTTCCGCCTTCTACCGGGGGGCGGGGGCTCACGATGCCGACGACAGGATCATCCACAACCGGTCGACGGGAGCCGTGTATTACGACCCTGACGGTATTGGTGGCCAGGAGCAGATCCAGTTTGCCCGGGTCGATCCTCGGGTGAACCTGAAGAACCTGGACTTCTTCGTGTTCTAGGACTGTAGGGACGGGCCATTGGCAGTCCAAGCCCCTCGACCGGACGGCCCGGTCGAGGGGCTCATACGTTTGGAAGAGGTCGGGTCTGCGAAAAGAAGACTCAAAAAACATGACATCCGGGCCGATATGAGGGTAAAGCACGGGGGCTTTTTCGCTCCTCCGCTCAGGGCCCGCGCGACACATCATGACCCAGACCCACGACAAGATTCTCATCGTCGATTTCGGCTCCCAGGTGACTCAGCTCATCGCCCGGCGCGTGCGCGAGGATGGGGTCTATTCGGAGGTGGTGCCGTTCCAGAAGGCCGCAGAGGCAATCCGGACCATGAAGCCCAAGGGTGTGATCCTGTCAGGGGGGCCGGAATCGGTCACCACGGATGCCTCGCCGAGGGCGCCGCAGGAGCTCTTCGACACCGACCTTCCCGTCTTCGGCATCTGCTACGGCCAGCAGACCATGGCGGCCCAGCTCGGCGGCGAGGTCGAGGGCGGGCACCATTCCGAGTTCGGTCGTGCCGAGATCGAGGTTCTGTCCGAGAGCCCGCTCTTCCAGGGCGTCTGGCAGGTGGGCAAGAAATATCCCGTGTGGATGAGCCACGGCGACCGGGTGACCAAGCTCCCCGAAGGGTTTGAGGTTCTCGCAGCCTCCGAGAACGCCCCCTTCGCGGTGGTGGCCGACGAGGAGCACAAGTTCTACGGCGTGCAGTTCCACCCGGAAGTGGTGCACACCCCGCAGGGCGCGCAGCTTATCCGCAACTTCGTGCGCGACATCGCCGGCTGCAAGGGCGACTGGACCATGAAAGCCTTCCGCGAGGAGGCCATTGAGCGCATCCGCGCCCAGGTCGGCACCGGCCGGGTGATCTGCGGTCTCTCCGGTGGCGTCGATTCCGCCGTCGCAGCGGTTCTCATCCACGAGGCCATCGGCGACCAGCTCACATGCGTGTTCGTCGATCATGGGCTGCTGCGCGCAGCGGAAGCCGAGCAGGTGGTGACGCTGTTCCGCGACCACTACAACATCCCGCTCGTCCACGTTCAGGCGCAGGACCTGTTCATCAGGGCGTTGGAGGGTGTGTCCGACCCGGAGGTGAAGCGCAAGACCATCGGAAAACTCTTCATCGACGTGTTCGACGAGGAGGCGAAGAAGATCGGTGGCGCGGATTTCCTGGCTCAAGGGACGCTCTACCCGGACGTGATCGAAAGCGTCTCCTTCACAGGCGGTCCTTCGGTCACCATCAAGAGCCACCACAATGTGGGCGGTCTTCCCGAGCGCATGAAGATGAAGCTCGTGGAGCCCCTGCGCGAGCTGTTCAAGGACGAGGTGAGGGTGCTCGGCCGCGAGCTCGGCCTGCCCGACGCCTTCGTCGGCCGCCACCCGTTCCCCGGTCCCGGCCTCGCCATCCGCGTCCCCGGCGAGATCACCCGCGAGAAACTCGACATCCTGCGCAAGGCCGATGCCATCTATCTCGAAGAGATCCGCAATGCCGGCCTCTACGACGAGATCTGGCAGGCCTTCGCCGTGCTGCTGCCGGTCAAGACCGTGGGCGTCATGGGCGATGCGCGCACCTACGACCATGTCTGCGTTGCGCGCCGTCACCTCCATCGACGGCATGACGGCGGATTTCTACCCCTTCGACATGGCCTTCCTCGGCCGCGTCGCGACCCGCATCATCAACGAGGTCAAGGGCATCAACCGCGTGACCTACGACATCACGTCGAAGCCGCCTGGGACGATTGAGTGGGAGTAGGGCATGGCGCCCGTCACCCTCTACGGCATCAAGAACTGTGACACGATGAAGAAGGCGCGCGCCTGGCTCGATGCCAAGGGCGTGTCTTACGCGTTTCACGATTACAAGGTTCAAGGCATCGACCGGACGCAGCTTGAAGGCTGGGCGCGGAGCGTCGGCTGGGAGACGCTGCTCAACCGGGCCGGCACGACGTTTCGCAAGCTTCCGGAGACCGACAAAACAGGCCTCGATGAGGGCAAAGCGCTTACTCTGATGCTTGACAAGCCCTCCATGATTAAGCGCCCGGTGCTCGACCTTGGCGGGCAGCTTCTGGTGGGCTTCAAGCCGGAGCTTTACGAGGCGATTGTTCGGTAAGCACCTTCCCGTATTCTCTGCCCGTTATCTGAGTTCTCCCGTCATGCCCGGCCTTGTGCCGGGCATCCACGTTTTACGGTCGCTTAAGACGTGGATGGCCGGGACGAGCCCGGCCATGACGCGATGGGTGTCATCCCCGGCGAGCGTCAGCGAGGGAAGGGGAGTCACTCACGCGCTGAGCCAATGGATCCCCTTCCCACTCCGATGGCCTCGCCTTCTCCGGCCGGGAATGACACCCAAACCGTCGCTCCGCCTAATCGGGTTGGCAGCGTCAGGTGTTAGCCGTCAACTCAAACAAAAAGGCGGGCCGCAAAGCCCGCCTTTGTCTTATCTCGCGTCAGCCGCCTTACTGAATCTTCGGCGGCTCGTCGAAGTTCAGGCCGGGGAGGCCGCCCGGATCGCCCGGAGCGCCGAGGCCGGG
>JAJFBI010000300.1 GCA_020697385.1 Microvirga sp.
AGCGGCCCTCCCCGTTGGCGCGCTGCCGTAGCTCAGTGGTAGAGCACTCCCTTGGTAAGGGAGAGGTCGAGAGTTCGATCCTCTCTGGCAGCACCAGCCCTTCAAGTTCTTAGAAGATAAGCACTTACAGGTTCGATACCTGCCTCCCCGGAAGACCTTCTCAAGTCGCTGTTGTCACACTCTGGTCACAGCGAAGTTCATGAGCCATGGCGACAATCCGCAAGAGAGGCGGCAAGTGGCAGGTTCAAGTCAGGCGCAAGGGCATCCCTCACTGGCCCGTCTGGAACCCGTTGTCGAATGCGAGGAGACAACCGGGCTCTGCCGAACTCGTCGGAACGAAAGCTCTTATCGCCGACCCGCGCGATTGACAGGACCGCCACGGTTCATTGGCGTTCCTGGTCGTACTCCGACACCCGGTGCACCGACGCCGGGAGTCGCCACGGCACGTGCGACCGGCCGCGGCCGCAGCACGACGCCTGGTCGCACAATGCAACCGACAGGATAATTGATATACTGGCAGTAAACCACCGCGCGGGCTTCTTCGGTGCTGGCGGCCACGAGACCAACAGCTAGGGCCGACAATGAGATCGCGAGCTTCATTTTTGCCTCCCGGCCCAAATCCATCTCGGTGAGCGCCGGATCGGTGTGCGCTTGGTCCGTCATCTATCTTACGAGTGATGCCGCAGTGCCTGCTGCCAAGCGGGCCGTTGATCTGCGCATTTCCCAACAATTCTAGTCGCCCCAACATGGGCTGCTTGATGGATCAAGACATTATGTTGACAGTTTGGGCAACAGCAGCCGCTCGAGGCTGACCGGCCGCAAGACGGTAAGAGTCGAGGCTGAGGGGCATGGCCGCACCTCCTATGAGAGGCATGCGCCTGCCGCAGCATTTCCCCACCAATTCGGCTATACTTCCGCAGAGGCTGGTCCATGCCTTGGAGGCTTGCATGATATCGTTTCCTGCGATCATGGCGGACGAGCTCGGAAGGCACATTGCAAGCGACTTCCGCCGCCTGTTCGGTTCCTCGCACCAGGACAAGGCCGAGCGCCTCGACGGTGCCGCGCGGATGGCGCTGGAATGTATCGGCAAGAGTGACGCCCTGTACCACAACGTCGAGCACACCTTCCTCGTGACTCTCGTCGGGCGGGACATCCTCCACGGCCGAATGCTGACCGAGCGCCTCGAGCCGGACGACTACACGCACCTGATCGCAGCCTGCCTGTTGCATGACATTGGCTATGTCCGTGGCATCCTGAAGGGGGATAGCAGGGATCAATTCGTGGTGGACGCGAGCGGGGCCACCGTGTTTCTGCCGCGCGGCGCATCGGATGCGGCGCTCTCGCCCCATCACGTCGACCGCTCCAAGCTCTTTGCCCTGGAGCGTTTGGCGGGCTCGCCCCTGCTCGATGCCGAGCGGGTGGCCCGAGCTATCGAGTTCACGCGTTTTCCGGTGCAGGAAAACGCCACGAACAGCCACGAGGATCGTGAAGGGAGACTGGTGCAGGCCGCGGACCTGATCGGGCAGCTCGGCGATCCGCTCTACCTGAAGAAAGCCAATGCCCTGTTCCACGAGTTCGAAGAGATCGGGGTCAACCGCCGCCTCGGCTACAATTCCCCGGCGGATATGGTGGAGCGCTTCCCCGACTTCTACTGGACCAGCGTCTCACCGCATCTCGGGGATGCCATGACGTACCTGAATGCGACGGCATCGGGCCGGCAGTGGATCGCCAACCTGCACAACCACGTCTTCTGCGCCCAGCATGACTTCTCCCTGATGGGACCGCAGCGATGAGTTCGCGATCCCCGGCAGAGGCCCATAGAGGCTGATCGGGATCGGCGGGCCGGGCTTGACCGCTACACCGCAAGCTCCAGCAGCCTCGCGTAGCGTGGATGGCTGCGGATGGAATCCAGATCAGAGTCGTTCTTGAACCACAGCTTCAGGTCGGGACCGACCTGCCGCAGGTACACTTCCAGCAGGTCGATGGCGCGGTCCGGCTCACCCAGCAGCGCGTAGACGCAGGCCGCGTTGTAACGGGTGCCGTTGTCGTCCGGGTCGACGGCCAGCGCCCTGTCCAGCCATGCCTTCGCGCGATCGTGCTCGCCCAGGGTCGCCAAAGCGCCGGCACCCAGTTGCGCGGGCTTCGAGTCCTCCGGATGCAGCCTCAGAGCCTCCTCGGCTCGCTTCAGCCCGAGACGCGCATAGCTTTCCGCGTCCCGGGGGCGACCGAGCGACCGGAAGATCCCCAGGAGGAGGATCGGCGAGATGTAGTCGTCAGGCTTGATCTCCAGGGCGCGCACGTAATGCTCTGCCGCCTGCCCGAAGTCACCCGCCGTGACGCAGAAGTCGGCGAAGTGGTAATGCGCCTCGTGGCAATTGGGGTCGAGCGCGAGCGCCTTTTCAAAGGCGGCGGGCGCCTGGCTGCGACGGTCAGCTACCATCAGGGCGTACCCGCGGGCGGCATGGGCCTCCGCGAGGTCAGGATCGATGGCCAAGGCCTTGTCGACCGTCGCCAGAATCTCGTCGACCGAAGCCGTGCCGCCGTGCTTGGAGCGGAGACGCGAGTCGCAATCCGCAATGCCCGCATAGGCACGTGCAAACGAGGGATCGATCTCGGCTGCCCTTGCGAACATTCTGCGCGCCAGGGTCAGTGACGTCTTCGTGCCCTGGTGGAAGATCTGTCGACCCCGCAGGTACTGGCTGTAGGCTTCCACGTTGAAGGTCGGGGTCTGTTCGATTGCCGTCTCCTCCTGCGGCAGCAGTCGGATCCTGAGCTGGTCGACGATCGCACGGGTAATCTCGTCCTGAATGGCGAACACGTCGCTCAGGTCACGATCATACCGCTCCGCCCACACGTGCCCGCCGTCCGTGCCTTCAATGAGCTGGGCCGTGATGCGCACCCGCTGTCCAGCCTTGCGCACGCTGCCTTCCAGGATAAACCGTACGCCGAGATCCCGGGCGACCTGCCGGAGGTCCACCGCCCGCCCCTTATAGGCGAGCGCCGAATGGCGCCCCACCACGAAGAGTGCGGAAATCTTCGACAGATCGGTGATGATGTCCTCCGTGATGCCGTCGGAAAAGTATTCCTGCTCGGGATCGTTGCTCATGTTGGCGAAGGGCAGGACCGCGATCGACGGTCGCTCGGTGACACTATTCGCCACGCCAGGTACCTCCGGCCGTGACGGCGCGCCCACACGCACGTTGAAGACACGGACCGGGCGGTCGATGTTCTTCAGCTCCTGCTTGCCCGTATCCTCGAAGAAGAGGGCGAGCCTGTTCTCGACGCTGTCGCGCACGATCAGGGAAACCGCGACGCCGCCCGGCCGGGCGATGCCCTCAATGCGCGCCGCGATATTGACGCCATCGCCGAAGATGTCGTCGCCTTCGCAGATGACATCACCGAGGTGGATACCGATCCTGAAGTCGACGCGCCGATCCTCGGGGACCTCGGCGTTGCGGGTGTACATCTCCTGCTGGATTGTCGTCGCACAATCCACGGCATCCACGACGCTTGCGAACTCCGCGAGAAGCCCGTCCCCCGCGACCGTGACGATGCGACCGCGTTTGTCCGCGATCGTTGGATCGATAAGATCTTTGCGGTGCCTCATGAGCGCCGCAAGCGTGCCCACCTCATTTGCCCGCATGAGGCGGCTGTAGCCGACGACATCGGCCGCCAGGATGGCTGCCAGACGGCGCTGTACCTGCTTCCCATCCATGGTGGCCAGATCCAGATTCCTTTTCATCCCTGGAGGCGGCACGTCAGCCTACGTTATCATCGGACCATTCTCGTGGCGACGGGGACCGGCGCATCGGCGCTGTCGGTTCCATCTCGGCACGACCCGGAAGAAGGCTCAAGGCGCTACAGCATCGAAAGCCGACCGTCCGAGATCACCGACATGGGCTCCGAAGGTCTGCCGGGTTTGCGGATCGACAATCGCCACAGGAGCCGAGACGGCCAGGCCGGCGGCCGTTCCGACCGCCGTGGCCGCACCCGCCGTCACCTGGATGATGCGGTCGCCCAGCCCGGCACGGGAATCCGTCACCGTCTGCCCCTCGGCGAGGCGTTTGCCGATGAGTTGGACGACCTCGGGGCTCTCGGCGAATTTGCCATGATTGAGCGCGTCGCCGGCCTTGAGCTTGGTGAGATCGAGGACGGTGACATTTGCCTGTTCAAGTTGCGTCCGGTACGGCTCCTGGTCGGGATTGATCGCCCCCAGGCGCACCTCGCTGCCCCAGACCCGTCGTGAGACCGCCAGTGCCCGGTCA
Source organism: Microvirga sp. (assembly GCA_020697385.1). Lineage (GTDB taxonomy): Bacteria > Pseudomonadota > Alphaproteobacteria > Rhizobiales > Beijerinckiaceae > Microvirga. The sequence goes on from JAJFBI010000300.1 coordinate 4,266, forward strand.
TCCTGCGAGACGAACAGGGTAAAGGCAGGCCGGCTCGCACGGGACCCCATGTCGATGATGGCTTCCCGGGCGAGATCGACATCGACGTCGGGCGCGGCGAGCAGGACGTTGCGGATCTTCGGCGTGACCCGTCCATCGCGGATTGCCATCTGGCGCAGGGTCTCAAGAGCGAGCGAGTTGCCCATGGAATGGGCCAGGATCGAGATCTCGCCGACGCCTGGATCGCGGGAGATCGCCTTCAGCAGGCTTTCCAAGGCATTGCGGGAATAAGCCGTGCTCTCGCGGTCGTAACCATAGGCGAGTACGCTGCCGCGCGAGGGCCAGGTGAACAGGATCGGCACTACCGGCGCATTGGAATCGTGCACGATTTGCGCGAAGCGGAAAACCGCATCGTCGAAGCGGTTGTTGAAGCCGTGGATGAACACCAGCACCTGCCGCTTGGGGACAGTGCGCAGGCTGCGGTGGAACCAGCCGCTGTCGGTCCGCGCTCGCCGGAGAACAACTCGGCAGGATCAGCCTGTTTTCGAGTGGTGGCGACCAGCATGTCGACCTTGCTCGCTCCCGGAGCCGATGCGCTGACGGGAACCAGCACGCCCCTGACGCTGGCACAGGCGCCAAGTGTGACGGCAAGTGAGAGAAATATGAGGACGCGAAGGTCGGGCATCAGGTCACCGGAACTGGTTTCGGACGGCAGCGGCAGCCAGCATCAGGTCCTGCTGCACCGTGTGCAGCTTTAGGACACCACCCTTGCCGTTTTGAAGCAAGAGCCGCCCGCTGTGCTGGTCCGGCGATGCCCAGCCTAGGCGCACCTGTCGGTAGACGCCTGCAAGGTCCAAGACGCGGGCGAGCTGGTAGATGTCACCGGTTGTCTTGATCTTTGAGGCGCCGATGCCGCGCAGGAACGCCTGACCCGCTCCCTTGCAAATGCCACGCAGTGCTCGCATTGGTATGTCCCCTAAGCATTCCCCGTGGGAGTCCCGAGCCGGCCGAAGAACGCCGTTTGGTTCCCGACTGACCTTACCGCGACCAACGCATTGCGCTTGACTGATCGGGACGATCCCTTGTCAGTTTAGGACTCGGCAGGGCATGATCGCCTTTCTGATCGGGACGGTTGGGATCTGCGGGCCCCATTTGACCGCTACCTTGCGCGTGCGAGCGAGTCAGTGCGGAAGGACGATATTTCATCGTCCACTGAAGCTCTCGGGAGATTGGCAGATCCTCATCGGGCATTGGGGAACGTCAGCCGTCCTCACCCAGGTTGGCCAAGCGGTTTCCTGACGGGCGCAGAAGCTCGCGTCCCGCACATAGCGGTCATAGGTGATAGGTCCTGTGCGCAGCACGGCCGAGCCTTGCGAGGTTACGATCCCCCTCGCCTGCGTACAGGTCATCGACAAGGTCGTTCCCGACTGAGCATGGGCTCCGGTCGTCATACCCACGATGACAATTGCGATCAGCGTGAACTTCATGGCTTCCTGCCTCCCAGTCTAATCCTGGCACGCTGCGGGCGCGGCGCTTGACCGTCAGGGACACGTCGTTGACAGATTGGGCCATCAGCCACGGTGTCGCTCCCGACTCACCGATCCGGATCGATTGTTCGGTACGTACTCGACGGGACACAACCGCTTTGCATCCACCGATGGTCTTGAGTCCCAAAAAGTTCAGTGGATGCCCCATTCGGTCAAGCTGTCCGTTCAGGGACGGGACATGTTCCCTTGGCAGGTCATCAGTGACCCGTCGACAACTCGAGGGAATTTCATGCGAAACATCGTCAGCGCACTCGTGGCAAGCGTCCTCCTCGCGGGATGCGTATCGGGCTCGGGGTCCGAATCTCGTCAGCCGAATTATGTCACCTCCCAGACCAGCCAGGCTCCGGCAATCCGCAACGACACTTTTGGGGGCGCTGCAATGCCGATGCGCGGCATGCCTTACTAGAGCATCGTGCGGAAAAGTGGACCCGGTTTTCGCTGCGCGGCCCGCTGGGTCCGCTCCGAACGATGCTCTCACTCAAGAAGAAAGCATCGGAGTGATCCCAAAAGTGCAAATCCACTTTTGGGTCCGATGCTTTGGCACGCCTCTGGGATCGCTCAATTGATCTGGAAGCCGATCAGGCCATGGTCAAATGGCTGCGCCGGTCAGGATCCGACCGGCGCATCGTTGAGCATCCCGGGCCTGCCCCGAAGGATCAGCAGAGAACCAGGTTCTGGGCGAGTCCGGCCTCGCTCGTTTCCTTGTATTTCGGGTTCATGTCCCGCGCGGTATCGGCCAGCGTCTTGATCGTCGTATCGAGATCCACCCGATGCCGGCTTGCGATCTCGTTGGTGGCGATCATCGCGGCCGCCCAGGCCTTCACTGCCCCGAAGGCGCAGCGCTCGATGCAAGGAACCTGCACATAGCCGGCGACGGGATCGCAGGTCATCCCGAGGTGGTGCTCGAGGGCCGACTCGGCGGCGTTTTCGATCACGCGCGGCGGCTGGTTCAGGACCTGCGTGATCAGCGCGGCGGCCATCGCGGAGGCAACACCGATTTCAGCCTGACATCCGCCTTCCGCCGCAGCCAGTGTGGCGTTGTGTTTGCACAGGTAGCCGACGGCAAGGCCGGCCAATAGGCCTTCCCGGATCTTCTCCATCGGCACCGCGCGGCCGCTCTGGGTAAGGGCATAGACAACGGCCGGCATCACGCCTGCCGACCCACCGGTCGGCGCGGTGATCACAAGATGGCCGCGGGCATTCTCCTCGGAGGCGGCCAGGGCAAAGGCGGACACGAGCCCTATCGCGCGGTCGCTCATGTAGGTGTCGTCGTTGGCGCGCTCAAAGACCGTTGCTGCCTTGGAGTGGAGCTTGATTGGTCCAGGCAGGACATCGTCCTTGTAGGAAAGACCCGTCTTCACCGTGGCGATCATCGCGTTGGCAATCTTGTCCAGGAAGGCGTTGATCTGCTCCTCGCTCTTGCCGGACACGGCCACCTCGTTCGCCATCACGACATCGGCAACCGAGAGGTTGTTGGCCTCCGCGTGCTGCCTCAGTTCCTTCATCGTCGCGTAGGGATATTTCGGCTGCCCCTTCTTGGGCGGCTCATATCCCTTCCACTCGATGAAGCCGCCGCCGACGGAATAATACTCCTGCTCGTAGAGGACCTTGTCGCCGGCCATGAGCCGGGCCGTCATGGTGTTCGGATGCGGGAAATCGCCCTTCGGCGCATCGTAGACAATGTCGGCAAGGGACAGGTTGAAGGTCTTGTTCCCGACCTTCACCGGATAGGTCTGCTCCGGCTTGGCGATCATCTCGTCGAGGAAGCGCGGATCCACGGTGGCCGGCTCCTTGCCCACGAGTCCCGCGAGAGCGGCACGCTCGGTGCCATGGCCCTTGCCCGTCGCGCTCAAGCTGCCGAAGAGGTGGACCTTGAGGCCGGTGGCTTGTGCCAGTTGATCAGCCGGCAGATTCGTGCAGCGCTGGTAAAAATCGTAAGTGATGCGCATCGGCCCGATGGTGTGCGAACTCGAGGGGCCGGGGCCGACCTTGTAGAACTCGTCCGCAACCGTCATGACAGGTCCCTTCGAGGACTTCACAACGTCGAGATCGGGCGAGAGAGCCGAACTCATTTTGAGGCCGGCATCGCCTCCTGCGGCTGCCCTCTTGGCTTGTTGGGCAGCAGCTTCCGTCGCCGCCTGCTGCGCGCGGGCTTCAGGCGACCATGTGGTGCCGGTCATCACGGCCGCCGCGCCGATGGCGGCGTGGCGTACGAGGAACGCCCGGCGGTCGAGGCCCGATGGCGCGTCGGGCGCTTCCGGCAGTGCAGAGAAAGACTCGTCCTTGCTTCTCTTCGTCATGCGTGCGTCCTCCCGCTGAAGTCGAAGTACGGCAGGCATTGCGAACGATCCCGATCTCGCCCTTGACGCGGAGAGGGAGTCTCTCAGCCCGTGCCGTTTGAGAGAAGTCTATTCGAGCTCGAAGCGCCCGCTTGATCGACCGGGACAATCTCTTGACAATTTGAGCCGTGGAACTCTGCTAGGCACATTTCGGCTTGGAAGCCTGCAGAGAAAATCGCTTGTTGCCGCTGGCGACGATCTGCCAGACCGAATTCCCTTATAACCGGGAATAACGGCACCGACCCTGCAAGCAGAGGCCCGCGCAGGCGGGACAGGACAGCCCAAATTGTCAAGAGATTGTCCCTCCCGGTCAAGCATCGCCCGACGACTGAGGTAGGCTCAAATTCCCCTGGACACTTGGCTCCCGTGGACACTTGGCTCCCGTGCGCAGGATGCCATCACGGGATCCCAGCGACAGAGCACGATCAAGGGCGGAGGAGCCTGTGATGTCAGAGGAAGCCGTAGCCAGCCGGAGTTCCGCAAAGTCACCGAAGCAGGAGACCAAGGCTCGACCGGAGAAAACCACTTCGAGCCAAGCGAGCGAATGGTCGGGCTTCGCACCCGGGCGCTGGCAGCAATCCATTGACGTCCGTGACTTCATCCAGCGCAATGTCACATCTTATGACGGCGACGAAACCTTTCTTGTTGCGCCCAGCGTACGAACGAAAGCCGTCTGGGCCAAGCTGCAGCCATACTTCAAGGAGGAAATCCGCAAGGGCGTCCTCGACGTCGATGCCAAGACGCCCTCCTCCATGACTTCCCACGGGCCCGGTTACATTGATCGCGACAACGAGGTGATCGTCGGGCTGCAGACCGACGCACCGTTCAAACGCGCCATCATGCCCTATGGCGGGTTGCGCATGGTGGAGGCCGGGCTGAAGGCAGCTGGTTTTGAGCCAGACCCGATCGTGC
>JAJFBI010000301.1 GCA_020697385.1 Microvirga sp.
TTGTCGTATTTCAGGATGTTCTTGCGGATGTCGAAGTTGCGCGCCTCGACCTTCGCCTGCGCCCGCTCGATGGCCTTGTTGATCCACGGATGGATGATGGCCTCGCCTTCCTTCAGGCCGAGCTTCTGCAGCATGCCGTCCATGCGGTCAGAGCCGAAGATGCGCATCAGGTCGTCCTGAAGCGACAGGTAGAACTTGGAGCGGCCCGGATCGCCCTGGCGGCCGGAGCGGCCGCGCAGCTGGTTGTCGATGCGCCGCGACTCGTGGCGCTCGGTGCCGAGCACGTAGAGGCCGCCGGCGGCGAGCGCCTTCTCCTTGAAGGACGCGACCTCGTCGAGGATCTCCTTCTCACGGCGGACGCGCTCCTCGCCCTCGATGCCGGCGAGCTCGCGCTCGACGCGCATCTTGGCATTACCGCCGAGCTGAATGTCGGTGCCGCGGCCGGCCATGTTGGTGGCAATCGTGATCGCGCCCGGCACGCCGGCCTGGGCGACGATGAAGGCCTCCTGCTCGTGGAAGCGGGCGTTCAGCACCGCAAAGTGCTTGGTGCCACGTCCGGCGCGGGCGTCCTGGTAGAGGGGCTCGAGCGCCAGCGGATTCTCGAAGTCGATGAGGGTGTAACCCTGCTTGACCAGCATATCGGCCAGATGCTCGGACTTCTCGATGGAGGTGGTGCCCACCAGGATCGGCTGCCCCTTGGCGGAAGCCTCCTCGATGTCGCGGATCACCGCCTGATAGCGCTCCTCGAACGTCCGGTAGACCTCATCGTCGTCGTCGATGCGGGAGACCGGACGGTTGGTCGGGATCTCGACCACTTCGAGGTTGTAGATCTCCAGGAACTCGTCGGCCTCGGTGGCCGCCGTGCCGGTCATGCCGCCGAGTTTGCTGTACAGGCGGAAATAGTTCTGGAACGTGATCGAGGCCAGCGTCTGGTTTTCGGGCTGGACCTGGACCTTCTCCTTGGCCTCGAGCGCCTGGTGCAGGCCTTCAGAGTAGCGGCGGCCCTGCATCATGCGGCCCGTGAACTCGTCGATGATGACCACTTCGCCGTTGCGGACGATGTAGTCCTTGTCGCGCTGGAACAGGGTGTGGGCGCGCAAAGCCTGGTTCATGTGGTGGACCAGGGTGGCATTCTGGGCGTCATAGAGGTCGCCCTCCTTGAGAAGGCCGATCTCCCGCAAGAGCCCCTCGATCTTCTCGGTCCCGTCTTCGGTGAGCGACACGGAGCGCTGCTTCTCGTCGAGATCGTAATCGCTCTTGTCGAGACGCGGGATCACCACGTCGATGGCGTTGTAAAGCTCGGAACGGTCGTCGAGCGGGCCGGAGATGATGAGCGGCGTGCGGGCCTCGTCGACCAGGATCGAGTCCACCTCGTCCACGATGGCGAAGTTGTGGCCCCGCTGGACCATCTGCGCCATCTCGTACTTCATGTTGTCGCGCAGATAGTCGAAGCCGTATTCGTTGTTGGTCCCGTAGGTGATGTCCGAGGCATAGGCCTGGGCGCGCTCCACATCGTCGAGCCCGTGGACGATCACGCCGACCGACAGGCCGAGGAAGCGGTAGATCTGGCCCATCCACTCCGAGTCGCGCTTGGCCAGGTAGTCGTTCACCGTCACCACGTGGACGCCCTTGCCGGCGAGCGCATTCAGGTAGACCGGGAGCGTCGCCACCAGGGTCTTGCCCTCGCCGGTGCGCATCTCGGCGATCGAGCCCTCGTGAAGGACCATGCCGCCGATGAGCTGGACGTCGAAGTGGCGCTGCCCCAGCGTCCGCTTGGCCGCCTCGCGAACGGTGGCGAAGGCTGGCACCAGGATGTCGTCCAGGGTCTTGCCCTGGCTAAGCTGGGCCTTGAAATCCTCCGTGCGGGCGCGGAGCTGCTCGTCGGACAGGGCCTCCAGCTCGGCCTCCATCGCGTTGATGGCCGCGATCTTGGGCCGGTAGGACTTCAGCCGGCGATCGTTGACCGAGCCAAAGATTTTCTTCGCGAGAGAACCGAACATCGGGAGCCTTCGAAAATTCCGTAGAGGGATAAGGGGGCGTTTGGGCCGCCTTATAGACCTAATCATGCCAGATTGCATCTTAAAGGCCGTGCCTTCAGTGGCGCAGCCTCAAGGGGTGCCCGGAAGGGCGTTCAAGACCCCGCGAGCGGCGATGCTGTGACATAAATATGCCATCTCTTGCAAACGTAAACACATTCGGCCATCTGATCGTCGCTGTCCGTGGGCGATCACGCTCACCAGAGGAAACACGAATGAATCGCTCACTCAACGTCCGGAAGAGCCTTCTGACCCTCGGCGTCGCCCTGCCGCTCCTGGCCGGCGCTGGCGCCGCCCTCGCCCAGACCCCGCCTGCTCCCGCGACCTCGCCGGCCGCCGTTCCGGCCGTCGACCCCGCCAAGGTGGTGGCCCGCGTCAACGGCATCGAGATCACGGAAGGTGATCTTGCCATCGCGGCCGAGGACTCGGCCCTGCAGATGCCGAACGTACCCGACGAGCAGAAGCGCGAGCTTCTCACCGGCTACCTGATCGACCTCAAGCTCGGCGCCAAGGCGGCCGAGGCCGCCAAGGTCGGCAGCGGTGCCGAATTCGCCCGCAAGCTCGCCTACAACCGGGACAAGACCCTCCTCGACGAGTACCTCGACCAGGAATCCAAGAAGGCTGTGACCCCGGAGGCCGCCCGCAAGCTTTATGACGAAACCGTCAAGAGCGTGCCGGCCGAGCAGGAGGTCCGCGCCCGCCACATCCTGGTGGAGAACGAGGACGACGCCAAGAAGGCCGCCACCCGCGTGAAGGGCGGCGAGGACTTCGCCAAGGTCGCCGGGGAACTCTCCAAGGATCCCGGCTCCAAGACCGACGGCGGCGACCTCGGCTTCTTCACCAAGGACCGTATGGTCGAGCCCTTCGCCGAGGCTGCCTTCAAGATGGAGGCCGGCCAGATCTCCGATCCCGTCAAGAGCCAGTTCGGCTGGCACGTGATCAAGGTCGAGGAGAAGCGCAACAAGCCGGCCCCGACCTTCGAGGAGACCAAGGACCAGGTGGAAACCTACCTCGCCCGCAAGGCCCAGCAGGACCTGATCCTCGGCCTGCGCAAGAACGCCAAGGTCGAGCGCCTGGACGACAAGGGCAACCTCGTCGAGCAGAAGCAGCCGTAAGGCTTCAAATCTTAGAAGAGTTCAGGGCGGCCTTCACGGCCGCCCTTTTCGTTTGAGGAAGCTCTCACTGTCATCCCCGCGAAGGCGGGGATCCATATCCGCTGACTGTCCAGGACGATGCGGAACGCGGCCGCCTTTATTTGAGACGTCGCAGTTATGGATTTCCACGCCTGCGGCGCGGCCCCGGAATGACAGAGAGGGTGTCACTTGCTTGTCCAGCCCACGCGGTTCGGATCGACACCGCCTTCACGGTTGGACTGGTTCTCCACGTCACCCTGGAAGGTGGAGCACCCGTCGGAGGTCGCGTAGGACTTCGCCGGCCATGGCGGAGCCTTTCGACCGATCGATGCCCGGATCGACCTCAAGGTCGCGGCAATGACGTTCGGTGAAGCTGGCACTTGACAAAAAGCCTTAAAAAACCGCAGGTCGCGGCTCGCAACGTCGTATCTCACCACCTCCCCCGGATTTCCCATGTCCAAGACCGTGTCTCCGCTCGCGCCCAAGTCGGTTCCGACGCTTCCCGCCCTCGAGGGCGTGAGGATCGCCACCGCGGAGGCCGGCATCCGGTACAAGAACCGGACGGACGTGCTCTATGTGACATTGCCGAAGGACACCGCTGTCGCGGGCGTCTTCACCCGCTCCAAATGCCCCTCGGCCCCGGTCGACTGGTGCCGCAAGAATTTGGCGAAGGGCACCGCACGGGCGCTGGTGGTGAACTCGGGCAACGCCAACGCCTTCACCGGCAAGAAGGGCGCAGAGGCGGTAAAGCTCACCGCCGACATCGCCGCCGAGGCCGCAGGCTGTCGCGCATCGCAGGTTTTCATCGCCTCCACCGGCGTGATCGGCGAGCCGCTGGACGCCACCAAATTCGAGGGCGTGCTCGCAGCCTGCGAGAAGAAGGCGAAATCCACCGGCTGGACGGACGCGGCCAAGGCCATCATGACCACCGACACCTTTCCGAAGGTGGCGACCCGCACGGCCAAGATCGGCGGCGTCGAGGTGACCATCAACGGCATGGCCAAGGGTGCCGGCATGATCGCCCCCGACATGGCGACCATGCTTTCCTTCATCTTCACCGACGCGCCCATCGCGGCCACCGCCCTGCAGGCCCTGCTGAAGAAGGGCGCCGACAAGAGCTTCAACTGCGTGACGGTGGACAGCGATACCTCCACGTCCGACACGCTGCTCTTTTTCGCCACAGGCACCGCCGCCGCCAAGGGAGCGCCCACGATTTCGCTGCCGAGCGACCGGCGCCTCAAGGAGTTCCGCGCGGCGCTCGAGGGCTTGCTCTGCGACCTCGCCCAGCAGGTCGCCCGCGACGGCGAAGGCGCGCGCAAGTTCGTGACCGTGAAGGTGACCGGCGCCACGGGCGCGACCTCGGCCAAGCGCATCGCCATGGCGATCGCTAACTCGCCCCTGGTGAAGGCCGCGGTGGCCGGCGAGGACGCCAATTGGGGCCGCGTGGTCATGGCTGTCGGCAAGGCGGGCGAACCCGCCGAGCGCGACAAGCTCGCGATCTGGTTCGGCGACATTCGCGTGGCCGTGAAGGGCGCCCGCGATCCGGATTACGACGAGGCGAAG
>JAJFBI010000302.1 GCA_020697385.1 Microvirga sp.
CCGCCAGCATCGAGGGCGTGTTGATGGTCTCGCCCTGGAATAATCCCTCATTGAGCTTGCCGTCCCTGGTCAGGCGGAACAGCTTAGGCAAGGGCCAGGGTGGCGTGTAGCTTTCCAGGCGCACGGCGCGCGGGCTCAGGACCAGCACCCCGTGCGCTCCCTCGCTGCCAAGAACCTTCTGCCAGGACCACGTGACGACGTCGAGCTTGTCCCAAGGCAGGTCCATGGCGAAGGCCGCTGAGGTGGCGTCACAGATGATCAAGCCTTTACGGTCGGTGGAAATCCACTCCCCATCCGGAACGCGCACGCCGGAGGTCGTGCCGTTCCATGTGACCACCACGTCCCGCGCCGGATCGACTGCCCGCAGGTCCGGCAAGGCTCCATAAGGGGCTTGCAGGATCCGCGCGTCCGTGAGCCTGAGCTGCCTGGTGATATCGGCAACCCACTCCTTGCCGAAGCTTTCCCAGGCAAGCACATCCACACCGCGTGGACCAAGCAGCGACCAGAGAGCCATTTCGACCGCTCCGGTGTCGGAACCCGGAACGATCGCGATTCGATAATCGTCCGGGATGCCGAGCACAGTGCGCGTCAGGTCGATCACCTCTTTCAACTTGTCCCTGCCAGCCTTCGAGCGGTGCGAGCGCCCGACCGCCGCATCGTTCAAGGCTGCGGGGGGCCAGCCGGGACGCTTGGCGCAGCGACCGGAGGAAAAGTAGGCATTTTGCGGGCGGCGCAGAGGTGCCTGTGACGCGTGGAACAAGGAAGCGTTTCTTTCTTGCTGTTCAGCCTGCCGGCGGTGGCGGGAGTACTGAATTGATACTCAGGTCAGCCAGAATTTGATGCCGAGACTGACCAACCCGGTCGTGCTGACGCCGGCGGCCCAGAGGCCGACGAACCACAACCATCGCCGGAATGCCGAGTTCGGTTCGATTTCGGTGCTCAATGGTAACCCTCCTGACCTGTCTTTCCCCGGAACACCCAGTACGAGTATCCGCTATAGGTGAGAATGATCGGGATCAGGACGCTCGCGCCGACCAGCATGAACCGCAGGCTGGATTCGGGGGCCGCGGCTTGATGGATGGTCACGGCGCCCGGAACCACGAAGGGGAACATGCTGATCCCAAGGCCGAGCAGGCCCAGAGCGAACAGTCCCAGCGCGATCAGAAATGGCCAGTACTCCCAGCGGCGGCGCAGGCTGACGAGGAAGGCCACGGACGCGATCCCGACAAGCAGGGGTACCTGGGCCGTGAACAGGATCTGCGGCCAGGAGAACCAGCGCTCATAGTAGGCGCCGCTGAGAAACGGTGTTGCCGCACTGACCAGCGCAATGCAGGCGATCGTCGCGATGCCGAGTTTCTCGGACAGGCGGAAGCAGTGCTCCTGAACCGTGCCCCCGGTCTTCATGACCAGCCAGGTCGCGCCGAGCAGGGCGTAGCCGATGACCAGGCTGACCCCGACCAGCAGGCTGAACGGTGTGAGCCAGTCCCACCAGCCGCCGGCATAGGCGCGTCCCTCGACAGCGATGCCCTGGAGAAGGGCCCCGAGCGTGATGCCCTGCGCCAAGGTGGCGACGACTGAGCCGGTTGTGAAGGCGAAATCCCAATAGCGCCGATGGCCCGGATCGCGCCATCGGAACTCGAAAGCCACCCCGCGGAAGACAAGCGCGAGCACCATGGCAATGATCGGCGCATAAAGGGCCGGCAGGATGATCGCGTAAGCCAGCGGAAAAGCCGCCATCAATCCTCCACCACCCAAAACCAGCCAGGTTTCGTTGCCGTCCCAGACCGGGGCGACGGAGTTCATGGCACTGTCACGTTCCGGTCCGGGACGAAAGAACGGGAACAGGATGCCGATGCCGAGATCGAAACCGTCCATCACCACATAGGCGAAGACTGCGAACGCGATGACAAAGGCCCATACGGTGGGAAGATCAGGAACGGATGTCATGCTCATACCTCCGCGCCGATGGTGCGGGCCGGATCGACGGCCGGGGCCGGAGTGATGCCGGCGGTCCGCACGGGATGATCGGGTCCGGTCTCGGGGCCGGTCTCGCCCTGGTGCGGAGCCTTGCCCATGAGCTTCAGGATGTACCCGGTACCGGCGCCGAACACGATGAAATAGATGGCGATGAAACTCAGCAGCGACGCGGCGACGGCCGGGGCCTCGAGCGGCGAAGCGGAGGCCGCGGTCCTGAGCAGGCCGTAGACGGTGAAGGGCTGCCGCCCGACTTCCGTTGTTACCCAGCCGGCGATCACCGCGACGAAGCCCGCCGGCCCCATGGCGAGCGCGAACCGGTGCAGCGGGCGCCAGTCGTAGAGCGTGCCGCGGAACCGTGCCAGGAGGCTGAACGCCCCAAGTCCAAGCATGAGGAAGCCCAATCCCACCATGATGCGGAATGACCAGAAGACGACCGGGACGTAGGGCCAGTACGCACGATCAACCGTGTCGAGCCCGCTCATTGGGGCGTTCAGGTCGTGCTTGAGGATCAGCGAGGAAGCCTTCGGGACTGAAAGGGCGCTGTGAACCTGGCCGGCCTCCTGATCCGGGATCCCGAACAGGATCAGGGGCGCGCCATCCGGATGGCTTTCGAAATGCCCCTCCATCGCCATCACCTTGGCAGGCTGATGTTCGAGAGTGTTGAGGCCGTGCATGTCGCCCGCCAGGATCTGGAGCGGCGCAACGACCGCCACCATGCCCGTCGCCATCGAGAACATCACCCGGGCACCCTTGTTGCCGCGGTCGCGCAGGAGATGCCAGGCGCCGACGCCGCCAACGACCAGGGCGGTCGTCAGATAGGCGGCAAGAACCGTATGCGTCAGACGATAGGGGAAGGACGGGTTGAAGACGATGGTCCACCAATCCTGTGCCTCGAACTGGCCGGCCTCGTTCACCACGTAGCCGACCGGGGTCTGCATCCAGCTGTTGGCCGAGAGAATCCAGAACGCCGAGATGAAGGTGCCGACCGCGACCGCAAGCGTCGCGGCGAAGTGCAACCGCCGACCGACCCTGTTCATGCCGAACAGCATGATGCCGAGAAACCCAGCCTCGAGGAAGAAGGCCGTCATGACCTCGTAGGCCATCAGGGGACCGATGATTGGCCCGGCCTTGTCGGAGAAGACCGACCAGTTCGTGCCGAACTGGTAGGACATCACGATGCCGGAGACGACCCCCATGGCGAAGGCCAGGGCGAAGATCTTGAGCCAGTATTTGAAGAGGTTGAGGAACACCTCCCGTCCAGTCCACAGCCACAGCCCCTCGAGCACGGCGAGATAGCTCGCAAGCCCGATGGAGAAGGACGGGAAGATGAAGTGGAAGGAGACGGTGAACGCGAACTGGAAACGGGCGAGGAGCAGGGCGTCGAACTGGTCAAACATGCGGCTCTCCTTCAGATACGGAAACGGCTGAAAGGGGCTGCTCGTTGACGTGCAGATGGAAGATGTCGGGACGGGCGTAATGACCCACGACGTCAAGATCAAACTTGCCCCGGGCGATATCACCCCGGTCGAGCTCGGCGACCTGGATCAGTTCGCCATCGAAACTCGGCTCCACCAGGACGTTCCCCAAGGGTCCGACGATGCAGGATCCACCCCGGATCAGGACCGTCGCCGGCTCGTCGTCCTGGATGGCGCGGTAGTCCGCCGGACAGTCGGCCCGGGTCAGATACTGGCAGGCCGAGATGACGAAGCAGCGGCCCTCGAGCGCGATCGTCCGCATGGTGGGAAGCCAGGTATCGCGGTCATCCACCGTCGGCGCGCAGTAGAGCTGAATGCCCTTGGCGTACATCGCCATGCGCAGCAGTGGCATGTAGTTCTCCCAGCAAATGACGCTCCCGAGGCGGCCCAGGGGCGTGTCCACGACGGCCAGGGTGGAGCCGTCGCCGAAGCCCCAGACCAGGCGCTCCATCGCGGTCGGCATCAGCTTGCGGTGCTTGGCGAGAAGGCGGCCGTCGGGTCCGAACATTAACGCGGTGCAATAAAGCGTTCCGCCATCCCGTTCGATGACACCGACGACGAGGTGCACGGCGGCGGCGCTGGCGGCGGCTCCGATAGCCTCTGTCGCCGGGCCGGGCACAGCGATGGCGCTCCCGAAGTAGCGGCGGAAATCCTCCCGGCCTTCCGGAAGACGGATACCGAGCCGGGCGCCGAAATCGAGGCCCTTCGGATAACCGCCGACAAATGCTTCCGGGAAGACAACGAGGTTCGCTCCGCGTCGGGCAGCGTCGCTGGTCAGATCAACCAGCTTCTCGAGGGTTCGAGGTGTATCGAACAGAAAAGGGGCGGCCTGAACCACTGCCGCGGTGACTGGAGTGCTCTCCATCGACTTCCTCCAAATACTCCGCATCCGAAGCTGGGTGTGACCCTGCGACATCCTTACAAGATGGTTGGGATTGCGATCACTCTCAGCATGTTGTATTGATTTTTGATGCTAACAATATGCATACATATCGCGGCTTCGCGAGTCAAGCAAGCCATTGTAGCCACTCGAGGCTCTCAGCGGCAGTTTGCCACAGTGGCTGCAGCAAAGACGTAGCGGAATGGACGAGATTGTATGGCACTGCTCCATACACCGCGCCCGAACATGTAAGGTCAGGAGAGTTTGATGAACACTCAATTCGCATCCCGTAGGGACTCGGTGTCAGCGATGTTCGATCCCGATTGTTTCTTTCAAAACTCCCTGGCCGACCTGAAGGCGGATGGACGCTACCGGACCTTCCTTGAGCTGGAACGCAGGG
>JAJFBI010000303.1 GCA_020697385.1 Microvirga sp.
CCTGAAGGTCATGAGCCTGGTCAAGAAGGGCCAGACCGCGACGATCGGAAAGTATTATGACAAGGACATCCCGGCCTTCGGCGCCCGGATCTGGAACCTAGTCATTCCGGGGACGCCGTCCGGCGGCCCGTTCGGCAGCAACGGCCTCGTCTTCCACGACGATTATGTCGTCACCGAGCTCGGTCAGATCGGGACCCAGTTCGACGGTCCGGGTCATATCGGCGTGCACACCTCGAAGGGCGACATCTTCTACAACAACCGGGAGCGCGAGGCGACCTACCAGCGCGGCGCCGGCAATCGGCCGATCGGCATGGGCGACCTCGGCGTCGAGCATGTGGCCGAGAAGGCCTATGTCTGCCGCGGCGTGCTCCTGGACGCCACCAAGCTTCGCGGCGTGAACCCCTTGCCGATCCCGAATGCCACCAACAGCCCGGGCATCATCACCGCGGCTGACGTCCAGGCCATGGTGAAGGCGCAAGGGATCGCCGAGATCGGGGAAGGCGACTGCGTCTTCCTCTACACGGGTCATGGCGACCTCTGGAAGAACAGCGCCTGGCCCTCCATGACCGCCGCGCAGCGGGCGGAGGCACGGGCCAAGTTCACGGCCGGCGAGCCCGGTTTCGGCCGCAGCGCCTGCGAGTACATGGCGGAGCGCAAGATCTCGCTGATGGGCGGCGACACCTCGGCCAACGACGCCCAGCCCGTGGGCGAGATCGAGGGCGAGGCCGTGCCCTGCCATCAGATCGCCCAGACCCGTCACGGCATCTGGAACATCGAGAACCTGGACTTCGAGCCGCTGCTGAAGGACGGCGTCTCCGAGTTCGTGTTCTCCTGGTCGCCGCTCCGGATCGTCGGCGGCACCGGCTCGCCGGGCAATCCGGTCGCGATCTGGTAGGAAGACAGGGGCGAGCATCGGCGCTCGTGCTCTCAGGCGGCGGGGTCGACCCACGATCCTTCCACCTGGGGCTCCGATGTTCGCCCATGCCAGGGCGTGTTCAGTTGGACTGATCACGCCCTGGGATTTTCTCGTGCCTACTGGCCTTCGGCCTGCTTGAGGCTTATCCTCGTGCCTACCGGCCGTTGGCCTGCTTGAGGCTGCGCTTCCACGTTCTGCGTGAAAGCGCGCTAGTCCCTCGCCGGCGCCGCGCTCCTGCCGTGGATGCCGCCTCGCGCGTCATCGCGGGGGCCGGGACCGGAGCGCTCCTTGAACCAGGCCGTCGTGTCTCCGGCGAGCGCGTGCTCGACGCAGCTCTGGATGTGGGTGACGAGCACGCCCTGGGCCGTTGCCGCATCCCGCGCCAGAGCGCATTGCAGGAGCCTCTGGTGCTCGCGCGCGGCAACCTCGCCGCGGAAGATCACCGCGATCATCTGATAGCGCAGATACTTGTCGTAGATCGCCCCGTGCATCTGCAGCAGGACCCTCGATCCGCAGGCCGAGATCAGGGCGTGGTGGAACTCCCAGTCGCACCGCTTCCAGGTCTGGGGATCGGCCCGATCGCCGGCGATCATCCGTCCTTCCATCACCGAGAGCTTGTGGTGCGCGGCCACCACGCGGCCCTCCCAGTCCAGGTCGCCTGCGGCGAAGGACTGCTCGATCGCGTGACATTCGAGGAGCTGGCGCATTGCCGCCACCTCCCGGAAGTCGTCGGGCGAGACGGGTGCCACCTCGAACCCGCGCTGACCCTCGGCGACGATCAGCCCTTCCGATCCTAGCCGGTTCAGCAGCTCCCGCATGGTGCTGACGCTGGTCCCGTAGGTCCGGCTCACCCGGTCCAGCCTCAGCTTCTCGGCCGGAGCCAGCCGCCCGAAGAGGATGTCGGCCCGCAGCCGGCGATAGGCGATCTCACCCACGGTCTCGCCCGCCGGCCCGTCGCCGTCCGATGGTTTTCTGGAGCTGCCCATAGGCAGGAGATGGCACGGGGCTGCGACACCCGCAACGGTCCGCTGTGGTGCAGAACGTTTGACATAGCATCTTTCATATGATGTTTCTCGAAAAATCAGATTGAAGTTGAACAGTCCGGATAGGGGGAGAGCCATGATTCGCCGCGCTTCGTTGATCGCCGCCTTGGCCCTGGTGGGCTCGCTCGGGGCGACGCTTCCGGGCTGGGCACAAGAGATCCAGGAGCGGACAATCCGCTGGGGGCATCTGAACAATACCGACCACCCGGTGAGCCTCGGGGTGAAGAGGTTCGCCGAGATCGTCGCCGCGAGGAGTGGCGGGAAGCTCAAGGTGCGCGAGTTTCCGGCCAACCAGCTCGGCAGCGAGATGCAGCAGCAGTCGGCCCTTCGCGGCGGCACGCAGGAGATGCAGTCGCCGGCGACGACCTCTCTTGCAGGGATCGTGAAGGAGTTCGGGCTGATCGATTTCCCGTTCATCGTCAGCACGCCGGAGCAGGCGGACGCGCTGCTGGACGGGCCGTTCGGGACAGCGCTCCTGGCCAAGCTTCCCGAAGTGGGGCTTGTCGGGCTGGGCTACTGGGACCTCGGCTTCCGGAACGTGACCAACAGCAAGCGCCCGATCACCAAAGGCGAGGATCTCGAAGGGCTCAAGATCCGGGTGATTCCCAATCCGGTCTACCTCGAGACCTTCAAGACCTTCGGGGCGAATCCCCTGCCGCTGAGCTTCTCGGAGCTCTATAGCGCGCTTGAGATGCGGGCTGTGGATGGTCAGGAGAACCCGTTCTCGGTGATCCTATCCAACAAGTTCTATGAAGTTCAGAAGTACGTCAGCGCCACGCGGCACACCTACAGCGCCAACATCATCCTGGTGTCGAAGAAGTTCTGGGACAAGCTTTCTCCGGCGGAGCAGGCGATCCTGCAGGACGCGGCCAACGAGGCGCGTGCCTACCAGCGCCAGGTCAGCCGTGAGCAGGCGCAGAAGGCGGTCGCCGGCCTCCAGGCAGCGGGCATGGAGGTGAACGAGCTGACGGCGGCCGAGCTGGACCGCATGCGCGAGAAGACGAAGCCGGTCGGTGAGCGCTTTGCCGCGGAGTACGATCCAGGCATGGTCCAGCTCTTCCACAGCGAGCTCGATCGCATCCACGCCGCGAAGAACTAGCGGTTCCTCACCTCAGAGCGTCACAGGCGGGCACGGAGGAAACGGTCGCACGGCCGAAGCTCCGGCCCGAAGGACGGATGCCATGAGCAAGGCCATCTACATCCTCAACGGGCCCAACCTGAACCGGCTCGGGAAGCGGGAGCCCGAGATCTACGGCCACACGACGCTGGCCGAGATCGAGACGATGTGCCGGGAGACGGTGGCCGACCGGCCGCTCGAGTTCCGGCAATCGAACAAGGAACACGAGCTGATCGAGTGGATCCACGAGGCGATCGACGAGGGTGCGGGCATCATCATCAATCCCGCAGCCTTCACCTTCACGTCCATGGCCATCATGGATGCCCTGAAGATGTTCCCGGGGCCGATCATCGAACTTCACATCAGCAACATTCACCGGCGTGAGCCGATCTACCACAAATCCTACGTGTCGCCGGTGGCGACGGCGGTGATCGCCGGGCTGGGGCCCAGAGGCTACGTGGCGGCGGTGCGGGCGATGCTCGAGCTCACGGCCTGATGCGGCAACCAGGCCGGCGGGGGCGGGCACCTCCTCCCCCGCCGGGGCGGGAGAGGAGGCCCAGCGACATGGCTCAGTCGATCGCGACCGGCGAGCCGGCGGAGCCGGTGGCGCCCACGATCGGCATCGGGCTGTAGAAGTAGGTGAAGCGGTAAACGCCGTCCTTGACCAGGTCGTCGAAGTTGGCGTTCTCCTGGTGCACGATGCCGTTGCGGGTCAGCATGTGCTCGTGCACGCAGAAGGCGCAGCCCGGGTCGGGGTTCGGCACCGCCTCGCCGGCCCAGGTGTCGGAGCCGTAGACGCCGACCTTGATCTCGTCCGACATCCAGCGCGCCACCTCCATGCCGAAGCCGGGCTCGCCGGAGTTGAAGCGGTCATTGTCCTTCTTCCACAGCTTGCCCCAGCCGGTGTGGAAGAAGACCCCGTCGCCCTCCATGAACTTGAAGTCGGCCATGCCCTGCTTCTCGAGCGCGGCTTTCACGTCGGCCATCGTCACCTCGTAGCCGCGATCGAGCATGTCCACGCCCTTGGCGGCGGCCACGTCGATCAGGATGCCGCGGGCGACGATCGGGTGCAGCTTCTCCACGCCGTTCTTCTTCAGGCCGAGCTCGTCGCCGATCTCCGCCTCGGTCCGGCCATTGTAGTAGTACATCTTGGCCTTGTCGGTCGGGTCGGCCGCCACGCCGATATGGCCCAGCCCGTCGAACTGGGTCCCGATCTGGCCGATCTCGGTCGCGATATACTCGTCGTGATAGATCGTCTGGCTGGCCGCGAACGGTCCGCCGGTCGGCGAGCCGGGGATCCGCAGCACCCATTTGCGCGGCCCGAAGGTCGGCATGTCGGCCTCGTAGTTGCGGCCCAGCTTGTAGGTCTTGCCCTTGTCGGCCTCGGCCAAGGCCCGCAGGACGACCTCGGGCTTCGTGTACCAGTTGGTGGAGCCGGCCTCGTCGTCGCCGCCCCAGAGCTTGTTCGGCCACCACTTCTCGCCGATGGGCGTGTCCATCTGGTCGCCGGTGACCCAGGGCTTGCCTTTGCAGTCCTTCCAGTTCTCG
This sequence comes from Microvirga sp., assembly GCA_020697385.1. Classification (GTDB taxonomy): domain Bacteria; phylum Pseudomonadota; class Alphaproteobacteria; order Rhizobiales; family Beijerinckiaceae; genus Microvirga. The sequence continues at coordinate 4,625 of JAJFBI010000303.1, forward strand.
GGCGAGCATTCGGCCTTGGCGGCGGCGGCGAAGCCGATGCTAAGGCTGGTCGTCAGCAAAACGTGTGCAAGTAACTTCGGCGGCGAAGCCGATGCTGAGGCTGGTCGTCAGCAAAACGTGTGCAAGTAACTTCACGCCTTCGATCCTCCCTATCGGCCGGCCATCTTCTCATGCTGGCCGGCTACGGAGAGCCTAGGCCAATGCCGGGCACTTGAGGAGAGCCGGCTTCGGAGCCGCAGGGTACCCATTCCCGTTTAGCTGCGGCCACCGTATCTGCGTTGCACGTCACTGGCCTTGGGGGACCCTCGCGATCGCGCGCCCGCTCACCTTCACGAGCTACGCCAGCCCTTGGGAGGCGGCCCCGAGGCCGGCACCGCCGGGGACGACCCTGCTCGCGGTCGGGGACGTGCACGGCCATCTGGCCCATTTCGACGCCCTGCTGGCCACGCTGCGCCCGGTGGCGGACGCGGCGCGCGAGCGCGGTGATGCGCTGCACCTGGTCCTGATCGGCGACTATATCGACCGCGGTCCGGCCAGCCTCGCCGTGCTCGACCGCGTGGCCCTGCTGGAGGCGGCGTGGGGGCCGGGCCTGCACGCGCTCATGGGCAACCATGACGAGCTGCTGCTGCGCCTGCTCACCCGGCCGCGCGACGTTCTCCTGCGGGACTGGCGGCGGAAGGGTGGCGACACCGTCCTGCGCGAGCTCGGCGTGGCCAAAGGGGAGCTCTGGCTGCGCTCGGCGCGCTCGGCCGCCGCCCTCCTGCGCGAGCGCCTGGGGCCGGAGCGCCTGCACCTGCTGCGCCGCCTGGCCCCGGCCTGGCGCTACGGTGACTGGGTCTTCGTCCATGCCGGGATCGACCCGCGACGGCCACTGGAGGAGCAGCGGCCGGAAAGCTGGCTCACCTTGCGCGAGCCCTTCCTCACCGGCCGGGTCTGGCCGCACGACTTCGCCGTGGTCCACGGCCACACCGTGCGCGGGCCCGAGCTGCTGCCGCACCGGATCGCCATCGACAGCGGCGTCTACCGCACGGGCGTGCTCACGGCCGTGGAGATCACGGGC